>JASHWA010000075.1 GCA_030044325.1 Bryobacteraceae bacterium | reverse complement strand
ATCGTTTTCAGCAGGCGAATATGGCGCTCAAATACGCGCAAAAGCCGGTGGTCGCGGCGCCGTTTTCGCGATCTCTCGGCGGAGGGTGCGAGATTCCGTTGCACTGCACGCGCGTGCAGGCGTCGGCCGAAACCTACATGGGATTGGTCGAGGTCGGCGTAGGATTGATTCCCGGGGCCGGCGGATGCAAGGAGCTGGTCGTCCGGCTCGGTGACGCTCGCCGCGCCTTCGAGTTGATCGGAATGGCGAAAGTTTCCTCGAGCGCCGAAGAAGCGCGCCAGCTTGGATTCCTGCGCGCGAGCGACCACGTTTCGATGAACCCGGATCGCCTGATCGGCGACGCGAAGCACCTGGCGCTGGCGCTCGCAAGCGACTACGCTCCCGGAGTCCCGCGAAACGATATCAAAGTCGGCGGAGAACCCGCGTTCGCGATGCTCAAATTAGGCGCCTGGACCATGCGCCAGGGCGGATATATTTCCGATTACGACGTGGTGGTCGCCGAAAAGCTCGCCAACGTTTTGAGCGGCGGCCGTCTAACAGGCGAGCAGACGGTCAGCGAACAATATCTGCTCGATCTGGAGCGCGAAGCGTTTTTGAGTCTGTGCGGGAATGCGAAGACGCAGGAGCGGATGCAGTTCACGCTCAAGACGGGAAAGCCGCTGAGGAATTAGCCAAGCCCGGTTAGTAGTTTGTAGTCAGTGGTAGGTCGACGTCGACGGACCACTGACCACTCACTACCAACCGTAAGGACGAATTATGAATGAAGCAGTGATCATCGATTGCATGCGCACCGCGGTCGGCAAAGCCCCGCGTGGGACGCTCAAGAACACGCGGCCGGACGATATGGCCGCCGCGGTGTTCGATAAATTGCTCGAACGGCATCCGCAGGTGGCGAAATCCGAGATCGACGACGTGATTCTGGGCTGCGCCAATCCGGAAGCCGAGTCGGGAATGAATATGGCTCGGGTGGCGACACTCCGCGCCGGCTTGCCGGATTCGGTGCCCGCCGTCACGATCAATCGCTTCTGCTCCTCGGGATTGCAAGCGATCGCAATGGCTGCGGAGAAGATTCGCTCCGGCGGCGCCGAGATCATTCTGGCCGGCGGCGCCGAATCGATGAGCCTGGTACCGATGTCGGGCAATAAATTCGCGCCCAATCCGTGGATGGTCGATCACATCCCGCAAATCTACATGGGCATGGGGTTGACCGCGGAAGAGGTGTATCGCAAGTACAACGTCAGCCGCGAAGAGCAGGACGCTTTCGCCTATCGCAGCCACCAGAATGCGCTGAACGCGCAGGCGGAAGGAAAATTCGACGATGAAATCGTGCCGATCGAAGTCGACACGACCACGCTTTCAAACGGCAAGCCCTCGACGAAAAAGGCCGTGTTCGCCAAAGACGAAGGCCCTCGCGCGGACACGTCGGCCGAAGCGCTCGGCAAATTGCGCCCGGTATTTCACGCGGCGGGGACGGTGACGGCGGGGAATTCTTCGCAAACCAGCGACGGCGCGGCGGCGGCGATCGTGATGTCGGAGAAGAAAGCGAAAGAACTGGGGTTGAGGCCGATGGCTCGATTCGTCAGCTTTGCGGTGGGTGGAGTTCCGCCGGAAATCATGGGCATCGGTCCCATTGTCGCCATACCTAAGGCGCTGAAGCTGGCGGGATTGAAACTTGATGATATCGGCGTAGTGGAGTTGAACGAAGCATTTGCCGTGCAGGCGCTGGCCGTTGCGCGCGAATGCGGATTAAATATGGATACGCTCAACGTGAACGGCGGCGCGATCGCGCTGGGTCATCCGCTGGGCTGCACGGGAGCGAAATTGACGGCGACGATCCTGCGCGAAATGCAGCGTAGGAGCGCCCGTTATGGAATGGTGACCATGTGCATCGGCGGCGGCCAGGGCGCCGCGGGAATTCTGGAGAGATGGAACTAATCCGGTGAACCGGGCTACTGTTTGGGCGGAGCGGTCCGCGATGTGTAATCGAGGATGAGCTTCTGAATTTGCGGCGCCGCGGCTTTGAGCCTCTCCTCGACGAGTACGTTTGCCTTGTTCATCATCACGGGGGTGTTGGCCACCATCGCCTGGCCGGCGGGCGATTTGTAGAACGCCACGATTCCATCGAGTTCGTCTTCGGTGTAAGCGTCGGCGTAAAGCTTCACATAATCCGGCTTGATTTTGTCCCAGGAGATCGCGTCTGAAAGGATGACCATGAGTTTGTCCTGCATTTCGTCCATACTCTTTTTCACGTCGGGTGAGGTCTTGGCGCCCATGATCTGCTGGATTGCCCCGGACTTCATCTGGGCGGCGACCAGATCCAGGGTGTGGCGGAGCGTCTCGTCCATTTTGGCGAGGCGGAAGAATTCTTCGACTTTGGCCTCTTTGCCGGCCTGATCGCAGTAAGCGGAAGCGGCGGCGAGATGCAATATAACCAAGACGGCGGCGCAACGAAGGAGTCTCATGGATTTGGTAGAAGCTTAACATTTCCCCGCCCGCGGTGAGCGGGACGGGCGAGCGTTAAGGTTGCATGACTGTTATATTAAGGGCTTTCAAGGGTGAAATTATGGCGACAACATTAGCAATTCCGAAGACCAAAGGCGGCGCGTTTCTGATCGAATCGCTCGCCGCAGAAGACATTTTTACTCCCGAAGATTTTACGGCCGAGCATCGCGCCATCGCGAAGACGACCGAAGAGTTTTTCAACAAAGAAGTCCTGCCGCATCGTGAAGAGATCTGGCACGCGCAGCACGAGGTTTGTGCGGCGATCCTGCGCAAATCGGCGGAGCTCGGCTTGACCGCCGTGGTGATCCCGGAAAAGTTCGGCGGCATGGAGATGGACCTGACCTCGATGATGGTGGTGGCCGAGGCCGTCGCGCGCGAAGGCTCGTATTCGGCCTGGCACGGCGCGCATACCGGAATCGGCACTCTGCCGCTGCTGCTGTTTGGAAATGAGGCACAGAAGGAAAAATATCTGCCCAAGCTCGCCAAGTGCGAAATGATCGCGGCATACTGCCTGAGCGAGCCGCAGGCGGGATCGGACGCGCTCGCCGCCCGCACCCGCGCCGATCTTTCCTCCGACGGCAAGCACTACATCCTCAACGGCCAGAAAATGTGGATCACCAACGGCGGCTACGCGGATCTCTATACCGTTTTCGCGAAGGTCGGCGGCGAAAAATTCACGGCGTTTTTAGTCGAGCGCTCCTGGCCCGGCGTTTCCACCGGCAAAGAAGAACAGAAAATGGGCATCAAGGGCAGCTCCACGACGGCTGTCTTCTTCGACAACGTGAAAGTGCCCGTCGAAAACGTGCTGGGAGAAGTGGGACGCGGCCATATCATCGCGTTCAACATCTTGAATCTCGGCCGGCTCAAGCTAGGCCCGTTCGCGCATGGCGGATGCCGCGACGATATCGCCGTTTCCATCAAATATGCGAAAGAGCGCAAGGCATTCGGCAAATCGATCGCGGAATTCGGCATGATCCGGCACAAAATCGCTGAAATGGCGATTCGCACGTTTGCAAGCGAGAGCATGACGTATCGCGTGGTCGGCGATATCGAGGCGCAGCTCGAAGGATTTTCGTGGGATCA
>JASHWA010000074.1 GCA_030044325.1 Bryobacteraceae bacterium | reverse complement strand
TCGCGATCACCACCAAACATTGCAAGGAGCGGATGGCGTTCGGCAAGGCGCTGATCGAGTTTCAGAACACGCGCTTCAAGCTGGCCGAATGCAAGGCACAGGCGCACGTGATGCGCGTGTTTCTCGACAACTGCATCGAGCGGCTGAACGCGGGCCAACTGGACGCGCCCACCGCGGCGATGGCGAAATTCTGGCTGACCGAGCGCGAATGCGCCATCATCGACGAGTGCGTGCAGTTGCACGGCGGCTACGGATACATGATGGAGTATCCCATCACGCGCATGTGGGCCGACAGCCGCGTGCAGAGGATCTACGCGGGCACCAACGAGATCATGAAGGAGCTGATCGCGCGCTCGCTATAATTCCTTGTACATTTCCGGGTACGCGCGGCGCTGCTCCTGGGCGATCTCCATCGCCGTGCCGATCTGGATCAGCGGACCTTTGCCGATCCCGGGGCAGAAGCGCGACGCGATTTTCCAGGCGTGCGGGTTTTCCACCAGCTCCGGCCAGAACGGGAAGGTGCGGCACTGCGTCGGCTTGGCGGGATGGATGCTGCATCCGTTTTCGAGCAGGAACGGGCACTGTTTGTCGCGCGGCTTGCGCAAGCGAAGCTGACGGCGCGTGCGATAAACGTACTTTTTTTCGAAATCGGCGGGCGTCATCCCGATGAACTTCGCCGCGCGCTTGAGATCGTCTTCGCTCAAGTAGACGTAGCCGGATTGGTCGCAGCAGACGGTGCATCCGGGCTGGCATTCGAAACGGAGATTCATCGCGAAGGCCGGGGATGCCAGATGGCGGTATGGCGCACGGTTTCGATGATTTGCCCGCGATTTGAAAGACTCACGGCGAGCGCGACGAATTCGTGTCCTTTGCGCTCCCAGCGATCTTCGACGCGGGCACGCACGCGCAGCTCATCGCCGTTTTTCGCCGATCCGAATTTGCGAACTTCGCTCGCGACGTGTATCCACGGCCCGAGCTGGTAATTTTCAACGAAAATCCGATTGGCGAGCGCCAGAAGAATGGCCGGATGGGCGCGGCCGTCGAGCTCCGGCGCGAGAGGAGCGCTGAAGGGCGAGCTCGCCAGATCGAGCCGCAGCGCGATCGATCCGAGCACGGTGCCGGGCGCGAGCGTGGCGATCGATGGAAGCTTGCGCTCAAGCGCGACAATGCTGTCAGGCGTGGCCGGGGGTTGTTCCTGGTGCATCCAGGCGGAAGCGGACGCGCGATCCGAGGTCTGGACGATCACGCGTCCATCGGCCTGCGGGCTCAGAGTGACGCTCACCTGCTCGCCATCATAAACGGGCTGGTGGAAACGAACGTCCATGGCGCCGCGCTCCAGCCAAGCGGAACCGAAATGCTGGCAGGCTGCCGCGGCGAGATAGCCGTAGACGGTGACGCCGGGAACCAGTCCTCCGCGGAAGCCGTAGGAGGCAGCGACGGCATCGTCGTGGATCTTGTTTTCCGAATCGAGCGCCGTATTCACCGCGCGCACGAGCAGCATAAATACATTATGACGCGGCAAGAATAAATCGCTTCCGCTGCCGATGAGCACTACGATGACCCTGGAAAAAAAAATCATCCTGGTTTCGAGCGCCAGCGTCGCGCTCAGCGCGGCCGTGGGGGTACTGGTCCTGCGCAGCGCGATCCGGTCGCAGGGCATCGAGCTGACGAAGAATACCATGCGCGCGGCGCTGCTCTCGGCCGAATCCGTGCGCGGTTCGATGGCCGCTCTGCGGGCGCGAAAGTCGTTTGACGAGGCGTCCATTGTGCGCGAGGCGCGCGGCGCGGCGGACCCGCGCCAGACGCGGCTGTACGACACCATACCGATTGTGGCCGCGTGGCGCTCGATCGAAAAGGTCGCGGCCAGGGAGGGTTTCGAGTTCCGCATTCCCACGCGTCACGCCCGCAATCTCAAAAACGAACCCACGCCGGCCGAAGGCGCGATTCTGGACGCGCTCGAAAAATCGGGGAAGGACGAATATTTCGTCTCGGACCGGGCCGCGAACCTGGTGATTTACGCGCGGCCCGTCCGGCTCACGAAGGACTGCCTGATGTGTCATGGCGATCCGGCGACGAGCCCGACGCACGACGGCAAAGACGTAGCCGGATTTCCCATGGAGGGACGGCGCGAAGGCGAAATGCACGGCGCCTTCGTGCTGACGGCGCACCTGGATCAAGTGGATCATGTCGCGTCAGCGGAAGCGCAGGCGGCGGCGATGCGAACCACCGTGCTGTGGATGGTTCCGACCGCGGTGCTGATCGGCGCGGCGTTTCTGCTGTACACCAGAATATCGATCGTACGTCCGCTGGCCCAGGTGATCGAGTCGACGCGGGCCGCCAGCGGAGAAACAGCCCAGGCCTCGAGGCAGATTGCGGCGGCGTCGCAAAGCCTGGCGCAGAGCGCGACGGAGCAGGCCGCGTCGCTCGATTCGATCAGCGGATCGCTGCGCGGAGTTTCCGTCAAGACCAAGACGGCGGCGGAGGGCGCACGGCGGGCAAAAGCGCTTGCGGACGAAACCAGCGTAGCCGCTTCCCGCGGCGCCGAGGAGCTGGCGCGGATGGAACAGGCGATGAACCAAATCCGCGCGGCGACCGAAAGCGTGTCGGGGATCGTGAAAACCATCGACCAGGTCGCCTTGCAGACCAACTTGCTGGCGCTGAACGCGTCGGTGGAGGCGGCGCGGGCCGGCGAAGCGGGCGCGGGTTTTGCGATTGTCGCCGATGAAGTCAGGAACCTGGCACAACGCAGCGCGCAGGCGGCTCGCGAGACTGCGGAGCTGGTGAGCCATGCTCTGGAGCGGACGCTGCACGGCGCGGCGATCTGCCGCGAAGCGGTCGCGCGCTTCAAGGAAATCGAGGATCGCGGCCAGCCGCTGAACGAAACGGCGCGGTTCATTGCCGGGGCGACCGGCGAGCAACAGGCGGATATCCAGCGCGTGGACGTGTCGCTGGCGGAACTGAGCCAGGTGACGCAAGGCGTCGCGGCGCATGCCGAACAGAGCGCCGGGGCGGCAGCGGAGTTGAATGCGCAGTCGGAAGACCTGACCCGCGCAATCGAAGCCCTAAGCGCGATGGTGGAGTGAGCGCGAGTAACGTTGCTATGGCGGTTGGCGGCGAATTGCTCTTCACGTGCGCGAATGCGGGGTTGCGCGGTGATTCCGATTCATATGGGCGGAACGGCGCAATCGCCCACGTTCGGGTTGGGATCGAAGTCGAAAGGATAGCCGACCCCAAAAGACCGGCTGTCCCACGCTGAGGGCGGATTATTTTTGGCTCAGGCCGCCGTCCACGGCGAGGACCTGGCCGGTGATGAAATTCGGCGCGGTCAGGAAAAACATGACGGCGTCGGCGATTTCTTCCGGTTTTCCTCCACGGCAGGCGGGCGTGCGATCGATCAGGCGCTGGGTGCGGGCGTCGGGATCGCCGAACGGAATCACGCCGGGCGCGACGGAGTTGACGGTCACTTTCGGGGCGAAGGCTTTGGCCAGCGCGCGGGTCATCATGATGACGCCGGCCTTGGAGGCGCAGTAGTGCGCGTTATGCGACCAGGGGCGAATGCCTCCCAGCGAGCTGATGTTGACGATGCGGCCGCCGCCGTGCGCGAGCATTCCGCGGGCGGCCTCGCGGCAGCAGAAAAACGTGGCTTTGAGATTCACGGAGTGGATGAAATCCCAGTCGGCTTCGGTGACCTGGAGCGGATCGATGGTGGTGAAGCGGGCTGCGTTGTTGACCAGGCAATCAATAGGTCCGGCGTCGGCGA
>JASHWA010000073.1 GCA_030044325.1 Bryobacteraceae bacterium | reverse complement strand
AAGTGACGGGGCTGAGCTCGTCCAACGCGGAGATCGTCGAAGGCGCGGGAGTCAAGGCCGGCGATCTGTTCGAGCTGGACAAGTGGGTCGCGCCGGATCGAGCCATGCTCCGCGTTTTCATCGGGCCGTCCGCGCCGCACGACGAAATCGAACGCGCCGCCGCGGCTGCCAATAAGCTGCGAACGCTCGGAATGCTCGCTGAGGATCCCACTGAGCACGCGCCGACCGACATTGTTGCGTGGGACGGTTCGCGCTGGAATCAGCGCAGGAATTCCGCAGGATCGAAAGCCCGCGGCGTCGATCTTGCGCAGTTGCCGCACACGTTTCCGGCCGGGACACGCGCCAATCTGATGATTCCCGCGCCCGAAGATTTCCGTCTGACCGGCAGCGTCGCGATCACGGATTCGGTCGAAAACGCCGATTACGTTCTGATCGGCCGCGCGACAGCGCAATCGGTCGAATATGCGTGGGCGCTGCCGGATGTTACCGAAGACGACCGTCCGGCACGGCGTTCGGCGCGCCCGCTGCGATCGAATTGGATCGATTCGCGCGATCCCGCGGCGCTGCGCGAGGCGGCGTTCAACCTGGCCCGCGTGGCGGGTTGGCTGGAACTGTCCGATTCCGCGCCTGTCTCGTCCTGGCCGTATCATCTCGCGCTCCAACACGCGGATAGGGATCGGCTGTTCGAGGGCGACCAGGTGCGCGGCGGCGAAAAATACCGGTTGGTTCTGCGCGCCGATGAGGAGGCTTTGCGCAGATCGCCATCGATTGCTCCGCGCTGGGTGTACATTTTCGTGGTGGATAGCTGGGGACGCGCGCAGCTCCTGGTGGGCGAAGCGAATCTCGCGAACCAATTCCCACGCCTGACTGGCGATTCGACCGCGCCGGAGGAGATCGTGCTCCAACGTCCGGAATTGACGATCAACCAACCTTACGGTGTGGATCATTATTTTCTGCTGAGCGCCGCCAATCCCATCGATAACCCGGAAACGGTGCTGAACTTCGAGGGAGTGCGAACGCGCGGCGCGGAGCACGCGCCTTCCGATCCGCTGGCGAGGTTATTACGGAACACCGCAGTCGGAACGCGCGGCGACGGGGCGCCGGTGCCGGTGAACTGGTCGATTGAGGTGATGAACGTTCTGAGCGTGGCGAAATAAAAAAGGCCGGGCGTGCTGCCCGGCCTGGCTTGTTTGCGGGTCGACCTCGATTAGTTATCGATCGCGTCATCGGCAGTCTCAATCGAGCTCAGCCGCAGGTAGCACGCGGCGGCACGCAGCCGGACGGCACGATTTTTGTCTTTCAGCATCGGCTCGGCGTCTTTGGCCAGGTCGGGGTTGTCGCTCATCGCGATGCCCTGGATGGCGGCGGCGCGCACGCGGGCATCCTTGTCGCCCAAGGATTTCTCCAGTGCCGCGATGGCTTCCGGATCGTTCCGCTTTCCGAGCAGCAGCGCCGTAGCGGCGCGGCTGGACCCGCCCGGGTTGGCGATCACTTTCATCATCACCGAAAATCCTGCCCCCAGGTAGGGCACCGGAACCATCCCGACGCCCTGGTTGATCGCCACCATCATCAGCGGGCGCGGCGTTTCGAGCATCCGCAGCGCTTCGCGCTTCTGTTCCGCGATGTAACCCGAGTTGGTTTTGGAATCGCCTGAAAGAATGCGAATCAGCGCCTGTTCTCCGGCCGGATCGTGCATGGCGAACAGCGCCTTGGCCGCGGCGAAGCGCACTTCCGGAGCCGTGTCGTCGAGCGCCTGGCGCAGCGCCCCGGCGTCTTTCGATTCGGCCAGCGCGGCAACCACGGCCAGCCGGACCGGCACGTCTTTGTCGTCGATCATCGATTCCAGGCGCGCCTGATAGGGCGCCTGCGCTCCCAGCACGCCCAGCGCCTGAACGGCGTCCTTGCGCGTGTCGGGATTTTTGGATTGGAGAGCGCTTTCGAGCGTGTTCTGCGCGGTTTCGGTGGTGGATGCGGCGGCAATGGCGGGCGCGAGCATCAAAACGGCGGCGATCAGTTGATTTTTCATTGTTTTTTATCTCCTTCACCCACACGTGCGCGGTCTCATCGAAGAAGGGGTAAACTTATTCGCTCACCGCGGCCGGTGAGGCCAATTTGTAGTCGAAATGCCGGATCAGCATGTCCGCCGTTCCGAAAACCTTCGCTTCCGTGACCGAGCGGTTAGACGCGGCCATCCAGAACCCGCCGGTTTTTTCGAAAGTCTGGACGAACGCCACGTTGTTGGTCCAGAACGACGGCTTTTTCGACGGGCGGCCTTCCACCTGCACCACCGCGTAATCCTCCGTGTCGACCCAGATGCGCCCGCGGGTGAGATATTTCGCTTCGGCGAGCGGCTCGATTTCGAGGATGAAGGCCGTGCGGCCGCGGATCTGCTCGCTTCCGGCGAGGCGGAACGAATAGTTGCGGCTGTTCAGCCGGTTGCGTTCCTGGAAAGCGGGCTGGGCGGCTTCCACTTCGCTTTCGAGGAGCTTGTGGAAGACGTGACTGCGGACGCCGCCGTCCCCGCGCTCATACAGCATTTGGAACGCCTTGGTTCCATCGGCGTGCCGCGTCCAGCGGACCTGCATCTCCGCGTGCCGCTCTTTGTTGTCGAGGACGTAGTTCGACGTCCAGCTATAGGCTCCCAGCGCGGACTGGCGCATCTGGTCGCGCTCCATCATGCGGGCGACGATCTGTTCGGTGGTGGGCGTTTCGGCGGCGAGCGCGGCGGCGGCCGAAAGAAGCATCATCATGGCGGCGGTTTTCATTTTTCTTGATCTCCTCACCCGCCCATGCGAGGCGCGGCGAAAAAAGGGCAACACTTTTCTGAATGGAAAATGCGGGGTTGCGCCTTGCCCCTTCCTGCGTGCGATTGCGCACATGCGGGTGGAGATCGAACACAATGCACAAAAAACACGTCGCGATCATGATGGCGGGACTGGGGCTATTCGGCTTCGTCGCCGCGAAAATGGGATGGCACGCAATGGTTCAGGAACTGGAGACGGTGTGGCTGGCGCTGCCGATTCTGCTCGGCCTGAGCTCCGCGCGGATGCTGTTGCAGACCCTGGCATGGTCCTGCGCTCTTGAAGCCGACGGCATCCGGGCGAGCTTCGGCCAACTGATCGGCGCGCGCGCCTCGTCTCATGGAATCGGCTATCTGTCGGTGCTGGGGCCGCTGATCTCCGAGCCGATGCGCATCAGCCTGGTTGGCCAAAGCAGCGCCGCGGCAACGCTGATCGATACGGGCGTGTACTGGTTCAGCTCCGGCGTTTTCGCCATTCTCGGGGCGATTTGCGCGGTGGGCTGCATGGCGCGGCAGCACACCGGATCGTTGATCGCGATGGTCCTGACCACGGTTGGCGGGATGATTTTCATCGCCGGGTCGAAACCGATTCTGCCGGCGCTTGCGCGGAAGCTGGCGGGCCGCGCTCCGGCCTGGCTGCGTCACGGCGCGGAGATGGAGACCGCGGTTCGCGATTTTCGTGGCCGGCATCGCGGCGTAGTGCGAAAAATGTTCTGGATGGGAATCGCGTGCCAGGCCTTGATGGCGGCGGAAATCGTCGCGATCTTCTGGTGCCTGAAGCTGCCCGTGCATTGCACCGTGATTCTCGCGATCGAAGCGGCCAATCGCGTGGTGAAGGCGGTAGGCGGATGGGTCCCGGCGCGGCTGGGGACCGATGAAAGCGGAATGGCGGCGGCGTTTGCGACCTTCGGGCTGCCGTCGGCATCGGGACTCGCGTTGGCGCTGGCGCGGCGAAGCCGTGATCTGGCGGAAGTGGCGCTGGGATTGACGTGGCTGGCGCTGCGGACGCGCTCGAGGAAGCTTTCTTGAGTTGGCCG
>JASHWA010000072.1 GCA_030044325.1 Bryobacteraceae bacterium | reverse complement strand
ATCGCCGCGGCCGATCAGCTTCGCTCGCTGGCGGCAATTCTGGGGATCGGATGCGACGTGGTGGAGACTCCCGTCGCGCTCGCGCAGGCGCTCGAAGAGCATCGCTTGAAAGAGATGATTTTCATCGACACGCCGGGGCTGGCGCGCGGCGAAATGGAAGACGGCGCGGACCTGGCGCGGCTGATTGCCACCCATCCGGAGATCGACACGCACCTGGTGCTGCCCGCGTCGATGAAAGCCGAAGATATGGCGCGCACCGCGGACCGTTATTCAATTTTCAAGCCGTCCAAACTCCTGTTTACGCGCGTCGACGAGACGGAGCGCTTCGGATCCATTATCAACCAGGCCTCACGGCTGGAACTGCCGGTTTCCTTTCTGGCCTGCGGCCAGCAGATTCCGGACGATTTGGAGCCCGCGTCGAAGGAAAAGATCGCGGCGCTGCTGGTTGGCGCGCCGTTCGAATGCGCGGAACCGCAGGCAGGCGCCACGCGCATCGCCGGAGCAGCGGCATGAGGATCGCACAAGGAAAGAGGCCACCATGTTAGCGACGCCGGTGCGGAAACCCGCTTCCGCTTACACGAGCACGCTCGGCGCAGAAGAGCGCGAGCAGCTCATTCTCGAACATCTTCCGCAGGTGCGTCTCATCGCCCGCCGCATTCATGACCGCCTGCCGGAGAGCGTGAGCCTGGACGATCTGGTTTCCACCGGGGTCATCGGCCTGATCGCGGCGATCGACCGGTTCGACCCGTCCCAAGGCGTGAAGCTGAAGACTTACGCCGAATACAAGATTCGCGGCGCGATTCTCGACAGCCTGCGCGGCCTCGACTGGGCGCCGCGCCAGCAGCGCCGCCGCGCCAAGCAGATTGAAGCCGCCATCGCTTCCGCCGAGCAGCGCCTGCATCGCACGCCGACCGAAGAGGAGATCGCCGCGGAGCTGGGCCAGACCATCGCCGAATATCACGAGTGGCTGGTGGATGCCCGCGGCCTCACGCTGGGAAGCCTGGAAAGCGCGACCAATCCGGACGACGAAAACCGCAATCTGCTGAAGTTCATCTCCGACGACGAAGAAGCCTGGCCGTCGCGCATCGTGGAGCGCCAGGAGCTGCAGCGCCTGCTCGCCGAGGCGATCGAGAAAATGCCGGACATCGAAAAAACGGTGCTCAGCCTGTACTATCACGAAGAGCTGACGCTGCGCGAAATCTCGAAAATCGTGAATTTGCACGAATCGCGCATTTCGCAATTGAAGACGCAGGCGATTCTGCGGCTGCGCACCAATTTTGAAAAACGCTGGCCGGCCACGCGAGGCCGCTGATGCCATCGAGCGTTCACACCTGGCTCTCGGGCGAGCTTGCGACCGCCGTCGCGGCTTCTTTCGAAGGACTCACCGGCGACCGCCCGCGCGTCGAAACGCACGAGCTCGCCTCCGAGCCGCCGCAGGGGAACGCGCTGCGCTGGTGCCAGAAGTTTTCCTCGATCTCCGGCGCGTTGTGGATCGGCTGCTCCGACGCCGACTGGCATGCCGCCGGACTGGCGCTGATGCAGGCGGTGGGAGTCGACGAGAAGGATCCGGCGAAACTCAAAGCGGAGTTTTCAGAAGTCCTTCGCCAGGCGCTCTCCGCGGTTGCGAGCGCGATGTCGGCGCGGCTCGGCCGCGAGATCCTGGCGGCCGGCGGAGGAGAATCGGACGCGCCCGCGGCGGGCGCGGCGTGGTCCGCTCTGGCCGTCACCGGTAACGGATGGTCGGCGACCGTCGCCTTCGGCATCGAATCTTCGCTCGCCGCGGCGTTGGAAATCCATCCGCCGGAGCCGAAGTCCAAGACCTACGAGCTTCTGCTCGACGTCGAGCTCCCCGTCAGCATCTCCTTCGGCCGCGCGCAGGTGCCGCTGAAGGACGTCTTGAAGCTCACCACCGGCTCGGTGGTGGATTTGAATCGCGATATCAGCGATCCGGTGGAGGTGATCGTCAACAACTGCGTGATCGCGCGCGGCGAGGTAGTGGTGGTGGGCGGAAATTTCGGCGTGCGCATCCAGCAGGTGATCAGCCGCCAGGATCGGATAAGGACGCTCAAATGATTCATACGCAAATGGTCGAGACCATGGGCCTGTATGTTCTGCTTTCGGCCGGACTCGGCGCGTCGCTGGTTTTATTCTGGAGCGTGAAGCGCGAAATTTACGCTCATGCGGCGAAAAATCGCAAGCGCATGGAGGAGCTCGCGCGCACGATCGCCGAAACGCCCGCGAAAGATCCGGAGCCGGTTTACATCCCGGGTCCCGCGCGCTCCGGACTGAACATCAGCAAGCGAGTGCAGGCGATGCGCATGTTCCGGCGCAACGAAGATGTGGCGCACATCGCCGCCGCGCTGGGCGTGACGCGGCGGGAAGTGGAGCTGCTGGTTCGGGTGCATCAGATGCAGCCGCAGATCCACGCAGATTCGCGCAGGTCAAATTGAGTGTCCGCGTGGCATGAATCCGTGGACCTGTAGTGCCGTAGCGGCGACGGTCCCACATGCGGACTCGACCCGTTCTGCCATCCTGCTATCCTGAAATTTCAAGTGAACCTTTCCGTCGTCATTCCGATCCACAACGAAGAACCGTCGATTCTTCCCCTGTACGACCGGCTCACGGCCGTGCTGGAAACGGTTCGCAAACCGTACGAAATCATTTTCGTCGACGATGCCTCGACCGACCGCAGCTTCGATCTGCTGGCAAATCTGGTCGAGACGGATCCGCGTCTCAAAGTCATCCGTTTGCGCCGCAACTTCGGGCAGACCGCCGCGCTCGCAGCGGGGTTCGATGAAGCGCAGGGCTCGGTGATCATTTCGCTCGACGGCGATTTGCAGCACGCCCCGGAAGATATTCCCGCGCTGCTCGAAAAAATCGAGGAAGGCTACGATATCGCTAGCGGCTGGCGCAAAAACCGGCTGGACAACGCGGTGACGCGAAAACTTCCGTCGCGCATCGCCAACTGGCTCATGAAAAAAGTCTCGCACGTCGATCTGCGCGACTTCGGAACCACGTTCAAGGCGTATCGCGCGGAAATCCTCAAAGACGTGAACCTGTACGGCGAGCTGCACCGCTTCATTCCCGCGCTGGCGGCGTTTTACGGCGCGCGCGTCGCCGAAGTCCCGATCCGTAATATCCAGCGCGCCAACGGCGGGTCGCATTACGGCTTGAGCCGCACCTTCCGCGTGATGTTCGACATCTTCACCATCTGGTTCCTGCTCAAATACTTCACGCGCCCCATGCATTTCTTCGGGAAATGGGGGCTGGTTTTCGCGGGCTGCGGCGGGTCGATACTTGCGTTTCTCGCGGGGGAAAAAATTCTCACCGGCGCGGACGTGATTGAAGCGCACGGGCCGCTGATGGTTTTAGGCGCGCTCGCGCTGGTGACCGGCGTGATGCTGTTTTGCACCGGCCTGCTCGGCGAAGTGCTCACGCGAACGTATTTCGAGAGCCAGGGCCGGCGAATCTATGCGGTCCGCGAGATTCGCACGCGCCGCGAGCGCCAGGTCATCGACGGAGCGCACGGCCGCTGATGCCGGTTCGCGGTGTGATTTTCGATTACGGCGGAGTGCTGTGCCATCATCCGACCAAAGCCCAAATCGCGGCCGCGGCCGGATTGTGCGGAGTCGAGCCGGAGGATTTCGTTCGCGCGTTGTGGAAGCATCGGCTCAAATACGACGCCGGACAGGATCCGATCGAATATTGGCGCACCTGCGCGTCGCTGATGAACCGGACCTTCGACGACGCGCGGATCGCGACGATGATCGAGCACGAGATCAATTTCTGGAGCGTACTCGACGATCGAGTGCTCGACTGGGCCGCCAAGCTGCGGTCGCGCGGAGTCCGAACCGCGATCTTATCCAATCTTCCGCGTCCGCTGGGAAATCGTCTGCGCGAGCTTGACGGGTTTCTCCGTCACTTCGATCACGTCACGTTTTCCTTCGAGCTCGGTTACGTCAAACCGCAGGCCGAAATCTACCGGGATGCGGTCGCCGGGTTGGGTGTCGCGCCGGAGGAAGCGCTGTTCATTGATGATCGCGCCGAGAACATCGAAGGCGCGCGCAAGGTGGGGTTGAACGCGGAACTGTACTCGAGCTGGGAGGCGTTCGCGTCGATTCCCGAGCGCTACGGCCTCCCAGACCGGTAAGCAACTTACTGCTGATCCTGGGTCGGGCGGCGCATCGGACCCCGTTCCTGCTTGTGCTGCGCGGCCCATTCCTTGTACTCTTCGTCGGTGATGTACATCACGTTCACCCACGCGTGACCCATTTCATCCACGGTGCGGTCTCCGTAGCCGACCCACTGGTCCGGATCGGGATTGTTGGGATTGCCGCGCGTGTTGTCATACCACGCCTTCACGTGAATGACGGTGCCCTTGGGAAGCACCGGAGCGGCGTCGTCGGTGTAGATGTAGTTGGTCATCCAATTGAAGTTGAAGTGATCCACGTAGCTGAGCGTTTGCACGGTTCCATCCGGCAGGATTGCTTCGATCATCATCGCCTTGCCGCGAAGGTGCATATGCGGCTGGAAGTTTTCAAGTCTCGCCGCGGCGCGCAGCACGTGATAGCCTTCGGCTTCCGCGATTGAATTCGGCGGAATATCGAGCGTCGCGCCGTTTCCGTTTCCAGTCGAGCCGAACAGCGTCAGATAGGTCCGGTGCTGCGGGGTCTCTCCCTTGGGGTAGAAGAAAACCGCCAGCTTTGGATGGCCCGTGATCTTCTCGCCCACCGCGTGGACGTGATACTCCCAGCGGATCTGTGCGCCGGGCATCAGCAATTTGCCGGTTCCCGGATTATAAATGTCGTAGTTCTTGCCGACCGCCCACTCCATCAGCAGACCCGCGCCGGCTCCGCCCGCTCCGAAATTGCTCCCGTTCCGGCCGAGGTCGACCTTTACGAGCGGCGAAGGCGCGTTGGTCTCATCCTGATAAAGGTTGGCGAGCACGTGATGGAAAATCTTGCGCGCATCGGGCGTCGACGGCTGCATTTCCACCGCCTGGACCCAGCGCGGCTCGGAAAGCTCGACGTTCGTCGTCGGCCGCCACCACTGATCCTGGTAGTGCGCGGGCATAGTGTAATCCGGCCCCTCGATCACCATGTCAGGCTGGCGTCCGAAGATCTTGGCGAGCTTCCACCCGTTTTCGTCGTCGAACTTCTTGGGCGGAGGCATGTCCTTGGCGTCTCCCATCGGCGCGCCGGCGTCCACCCACTTGGCGATCTTTTGGATCTGGTCGTCGCTCAGCGAGGCGTCGTTCTTGAACTGCTGAATGCCGACCGATTTATCGATGAACCATGGCGGCATCTGCCGCGCGACGACGCGTTCCCGGATCGATTTCGCCCAGGGCCGCGCCTCTTGATAGGTCAACAAAGCCATGGGCGCCATTCCGCCGGGCCGATGGCAATCCTGACATTTGTCCTGAAGAATCGGGGCCACATCTTTGGTGAACGTTATCTGCGAGCGGCTGCTCGAATCCGCCGCCATCGCCGTTCCACAGATTGCCACGAAAGCGCTGATGGTAACCGCTTTGATTTTCGCCATACCGGACTCCTCTCGTCGATCACACCCCCAAATAGCGAAGGGAGAGCGTGGGCGCACCGCGCCTCATGTTTAATCCTAGCCAAGTTGCGGTGTTGCACGCAATACCAACCTGTAGCTAGTTTATTAGGGATAAGTCCATTTTTCTTAAGGATTTGTAAATTCGTCCGGCTGCCTTTTGGCCGGAATGGATAGAATTGAACGCAAGTTCAAGGAAAGATTGATCAAGAGGGGCGGTGCGACGGGCCGGGTTCGACCCCGCCCTCACCGGGACGGTTTTTCCGAGCGAATCAACGCTCCAGCCTGGCGCCCATTGCGCGCAGGAATTTCCGATGCTATAAGCAGACATGCGCCGGATCGCTATCGCGCTGTGCTTTGCCGTCATCGCCTGGGGAGACAGCCGTCCCCGGATTCGCGCGGTCACCGCGTTCATTGAAATCGATCGCGACAATTTCGGACAGCGCATCGAAGAAACGGAGAAGTTCCTGGCCGCGGCCAAGGACGCGTTCAATCACGCTGGATTTGAGGGCGCCGGCGGAAGGATCACCACGCAGCCGTTCCCGGCGTGGACCAAGGGAATGAGCCGCGAGCGCGCCATTGCGATGGTGCGCAATCTCCGCGAGATGACCCCACATACGGCCCTGAACATCGGTCCAGCGATGATGAACGATACGGATGACCCAGGGAGCGTCGCGCTGCTCGCCGACATCATGTCCGCGGTGAACGTCGACGCCAACATGATTATGGCGGGCGACGACGGGATCCACTGGCGCTCGCTCAGCCAGGCGGCGAAACTGATCAAAACGCTCTCCGAGCGCAGCCCGCATGGCGACGCGAACTTCAACTTCGCGGCCATCGCGATGATGAAGCCGTTCGGGCCGTATTATCCCGGTTCGTATCACGTTTCGCACGGCCACGCCTTCGCAATCGCGATGGAGGGCGCGGCCGTGGTCGCCGATGTTTTCGCGAAATATCACGATCCCAACGAAGCCGAGCGGCAGTTGTCGCTGGCGCTTCAAAAATACACGAAGGAAGCCGAAGCGGTCGCCAAGGACCTGGCCGCCAAAACCGGTTGGACCTACGAAGGGATCGATGCTACGCCTGCCCCGAGCCTGCAGAATTCGATCGCCGCGGCAATCGAGGCCTTTACCGGCGCGCCGTTCGGGTCGAGCCGGACGCTCACCGCTTCCGGGATCATCACGCGGGCGGTGCAATCGACTGCGGTGAAACGCGTAGGTTATTCGGGGCTGATGATTCCGGTGATGGAAGATAAGCTGCTGGCCGAGAGGTGGTCGGAAGGGACGTACGGTCTCGATTCGATTCTGGCGTATTCGGCGGTGTGCGCGGGAGGCGTGGACACGGT
>JASHWA010000071.1 GCA_030044325.1 Bryobacteraceae bacterium | reverse complement strand
GAGGAGCGGATCTGGAGCCTGCACGGCCGCGCGATCGCGGCGCTGGCGGATGAAGCGATTTTTTTCCCGGGCGGCGAAGCGCGCAAGCGGCTATCCGAAGTGGAGGCGCTGGCCGAACGGATGGTGGCGGCGGGCGCGGACCGTTCGAGCGTGGTGATCGCGCTGGGAGGGGGAATCGTCAACGACGTGGCCGGATTTGCCGCGGCGATTTTCATGCGCGGGATTCCGGTGATCCAGGTTCCCACCACGCTGCTCGCGCAGGTGGATGCCGCGGTGGGCGGAAAAACCGGGGTGAACCTGGAGAGCGGAAAAAACCTGATCGGCAGTTTTCATCAGCCGCTGGCGGTGCTGATCGATCCGGACGTGCTCGCGACGCTTTCCGATCGCGAGTTCCGAGCGGGGCTGTACGAAATCATCAAGTGCGGGATCATTCGCGACGCGGAGCTTTTCGAAATTTTGGACCGTTGTTCGGCCACGGTGCTGGCGCGCGAGCCGCGCGTTCTCGACCGGATTATCGCCGACGCAGTTCGCATCAAGGCGGAAGTAGTGTCCGCCGATGAGCGCGAAGGGGATCTCCGGCGCATTTTGAATTTCGGGCACACGGTGGGGCACGCGCTGGAAGCGGAGACGCGCTATGAGCGCTTTCTGCACGGCGAGGCGGTGGCATTCGGGATGCGCGCGGCCGCGGCGCTGGCGGAGCGGACCGTCGGGCTGCCGGCTGCGGACCGCGCGTCAATCGAGCGGGTGATCGCGAGCTACGGAAAAATTCCTTCACTCGACGGAATCCGCGCAGGGGCGCTCGCCGCGCGGCTCGCGGCGGACAAAAAAACGGTTCGGGGCAGAGTGCATTTCGTGCTGCCGGAGCGCATCGGCGCGGTGCGGATTGTTTCGGGGATCGAGGAAAACGCGGTGCTCGAATCGATCGAAGAAGCGCTCGCATGACGGGGACCACGCCGCGCGGGGCGAATACGGAGCAGGAAGCGGCGCGCTGGGTGCGCGGGATGTTCGGAAAAATCGCCGGGCATTACGACCTGCTCAATCATCTGCTGTCTTTTAATCTCGACCGGCGCTGGCGCGCGCGCACGGTGGAGCGCGTGAGCGAAATTCTGGAGCGTCCGGATGCGCGCGCGCTGGATTTGTGCTGCGGCACGGGCGACGTTCTGCTGGCGATGGAGCGCCGCAAGAAATGCGCGGCGTTGGGAAGCGATTTCTGCCATCCCATGCTGGTGGAGGCGCGGCGCAAGGTTCGCTCGCCGCTGGTGGAAGCCGACGCGCTGATGCTGCCGCTTGCCGACGCATCGCTCGATCTGATCACGATTGCGTTCGGGTTCCGGAACCTGGCTCACTACCGGCGCGGCCTGGAAGAATTGCGCAGGGTGCTGAAACCGGGCGGAACGCTTGCGATTTTAGAATTTTCGCAGCCGTCGAATCGCGCGTTCGCGGCGGTTTACGGATGGTTTTCGACGCGGGTGCTGCCGTGGATCGGCGGGGTGATTTCGGGCTCGCGCGAGGCTTACGCGTATCTGCCGGAATCGATCCGAAAATTTCCGGGCGCGGAGGATCTGGCGTCGGAAATGCGCGCGGCGGGATTCGAGCGGGTGGAGTTCGAGCGAATGACGGCGGGCGCGGTGGCACTGCACGTCGGGAAAAAAATAATCGGCCGTGAATGAACGTGAATGAACGTGAATCGGCTGTAGAGGTTCTTGGTTCGTAGTCCGTGGTTGGTCGTCGGGTGACCTGAAGCCGACGACGAGCTACTGGCCGCGTTTTGCCCGCGCGATCACTCGCGCGGGCCGATTTTTCAAAGAACTAAGATTTATAGGATCCGGACCCTTTAGCCGAATTTGATAACGGTCGTCGGCTCGACCGGCCGCTTGAATTGCGCCGCAACGGCTTGGCACCGGTCCTGTACCGGCGGACATCCAATGCACGCAGGCCCGCTCGGCGATTTATCTAGAAAACCCCTATAGGCCGATCCCGTTCTCCACTGGAAGAGCACCTGGACTCCTTGCCTATTTTTTAACGGGTAGTGGGGAGTTGGGAGTGGGGAGCGAATGCGGATGTTGCTGAAAATCGGGGAAATAGAGTTTAAAAATTTTGTGATACGGGTAATTGTTAACGCCAGATCTGGTACCACTTGCGCGGCTCGGCGGGGATTTCTTGGGAGAGGGGCTCGATGGCGTCGCCGGTGAGCGTGGCTTGGGGATTGGCGATGCACAGCGCGTCGGCGATCGCGCCGGTATAATTTTTCGCGAGCCAGGCGTGCGCGAGGTCCAGGCGTGGCGGGCGATGTTCACAATCATGAGCGTCGCTGGCGATGAAGTGCACCAGGTTGCGGGCGAGCAAGGTGCGCGAAAAATCGAGCGAGCGGCGCCCGAAATTGCCCAGCAGGCTTTGCGCGGTGACCTGCACGAAGGCTCCGTTTTCGATCCAGGCTTCGATCTGGTCGAGGCGCTGGCGCAGAAGCGCGTTGCGCTCGGGATGGGTGATGACGGGGGCCATGCCGGCGTCCTGCAAGCGCGCGAGAATTTCCGGCGTATTGCGAAAGATCAGCAGATCGGAAAACTCGAC
>JASHWA010000070.1 GCA_030044325.1 Bryobacteraceae bacterium | reverse complement strand
GGCGAGCGTTTCCAAGACCACGCGAGGTCACCGCGTTCGGCGATAGCCCGCGGCTCACCAGCGCTTCCCGAACCGCTTCCGCGCGCTTCCACGACATTGGCTCGCCCGCTTCCGCCGCGGAGTTCCCTTCCACCTCGACGCGCAGACCCGGCGTCGTGGCGACGATCGCGCCGATTCGCGCCACCTGCTCTCTTGCCACCGCGTTCAGCACCGTTCCGTCGAACGCCGATTTCGGAACCGTCGCGACCAGCCCGCGCGGAGTGTCGCGGGTCGGGAGCGGACCGTTGAGCTTCTCGAGCAGCCTCATCCGCAGTTCGCTCTGCGCAGCCGATTGCTGCTGCGGATGCGTGGCGCCCGGACCTTCGATGATCACCTTCGCCTGCTGGGCCGGCTGACTCGCCTGCGCTTCAGCCTGTTCGCGAGCCGCGCGATCGGCATCCGCCTGCGCCTGCGCGGCCTCCGCTCTTGCGCGCTCCATTTCTTCTTTTGCCCGCTGCGCTTCCGCCGCGGCCTGCGCCTGCGCCTGGCCCGCCGCTGCGGCTTCCGCCTGCGCTTTCGTGATCTGCTCCTCCTGCTGCTTGCGCGTCGCGATCAGGCGCGCATCCTCGGCCGTCTGCGCGGCTTCGCGCGCCGTTTCGATCACACGGGCGCTATCCGCCTTGCTGGCCTGAAGCTGTTGCGCGTCGGTTAAAAGCTGCTGAGCCTTGTTGAACGTGTTCGGCGCATATTGACCGGCGTGCGCCGATTCTGCGATTCCCAATGCGTTCTGCGCCTGGTACACCTCGAGCATCTCTTCGTAGGTGTGCATCGATACTCTCGGAGTATCCGGCGGCTTGTATTGCGATTGATCCGGCTCCTTCCACGCATAGGTCCCGCGCGGAAGCAGCTCGTAACGCGCATTCACTTCTTCGATCTTGCCGGCCGTGTCGGGCCGCACGGCATTCTCGAGCACCACCACATCGCTCGGCTGCCGGACCGCCGCGTACGGCTCCGCCGTCACGATCATCGCGAACGCCTGGAGTTCCGTGGTCACGCGCATGTGGGATTTGTCTGACCCGTTGGCGACCACTTCTCCGAGATTGATGGGACGGCCTTCGGGCGTCAGCGCCCACAGCACATAGGTCAAATATTCCCGGCCAAAACGTGCGGGTTCCGTCAGATTTTCAAAGTGAACGTCGATTTCCGTGCGGCCTTGCTTGGATTCGACGATGGCTTGCCCCTTGGCCTTTGGGAGCAAGACCGTGCCCCGGAAATCGATCGGTGTTGGCCCGGAACGGTACTGATAATTAATAGCTTTAACGGTTCGCTCCGTAACCGTGACGTGATAGATCGGTGCGACGGTCTGCTGCGCGAAGGCGGCAAACGCGGGTAAAAGGATGATCAGGAAGCGAGGCATATTCGGCTCTCCGGCTTGGAAGGCAGCAAATCGGATACCAGCCCGCCCGGCGTAACGTTAGCAGCGGGCGGCGCTCCCAAGCGAACACTCCGATCCGCGCGCGAAGCCGCCCGAATCTGTGGCATCCTAGAGCACAGCGATGATCACGATCCTGCTCGCAACCTACGGCGCCGTCTTCGTGGCCGAGATCGTCGGCGACAAGCTCCTCTACACCACGGGTGTCCTGGCCACTCGCTACAAGACCCTTCCCATCATGTTCGGAATGGCTGTCGCGTTCATGTTGAAAATGGGCGTGGCGGTCGCCGTGGGCGAGGCCATTTCGAAATTGCCCGCCTGGCTGGTGGCGTGCGTCACCGCGGCCAGCTTCATCGGCGTCGCCATCACGGTGTGGCGCAAGGATGAGCGCCGCGCGGCGAAAAAGGACGTTTCCGCTCCCAAAGCCGCCATGGTCTCCTTCGCCGCCATCTTCTTTTCTGAATGGGGCGACGCCGGCCAGATCACCGCTGCCGCGATGTCCGCCAAATTCCACACCCCGCTGATGGTGTGGATCGGCGCGGTCGCCGCGATGGTGACCAAGGGGATTCTGGCCGCTTCCGTCGGCGCGGGCGTGCGCGGCTGGATTCAGGAGCACATTCCGCCCCGCATCATTCGCTACGCGGGCGTCGGCGCCCTGGTGCTGCTGGGAGTTCTTTCGGTGATGGAAACCCTGACGGAAGGCCACGCTTGACCGCTGCGGAGCAGAAGCGGCGAACCGCGCTTGGTTTCATCGTTTGCCTGGGAATCGTCAGCCTGTTCGCCGACATGACCTATGAAGGCGCCCATTCGAGCATCGGTCCATATCTAAAGGAGCTCGGCGCGAGCGCCGCCGCGGTCTCCATCATCGCCGGCATGGGCGAAATGCTGGGTGCGAGCCTCCGGTTTTTTTCCGGACGCCTGGCAAGCAAGACTCACGCCTACTGGACCATCACGCTTTTCGGCTACGCCATGAACGTGATCGCTGTCCCCGCACTCGCCTTCGCCGGCCGCTGGGAGATTGCCGCGGCCCTGGTCATCGCCGAACGCACCGGCAAGGCGCTCCGCGGCCCCGCACGCGACGTTTTGCTGAGCGAAGCCACCGAACAGGTCGGCCACGGTTTCGGATTCGGCCTGCATTCGATCATGGATCAGACCGGCGCCGTCGTAGGCCCCCTGCTCATGATGCTCGCCGTCGCGCGATCGGGCGAGCATTTCGGCCCGGCCTTTCTGTGGCTCGTTTTTCCCGCCGTGGGAACCCTGACCGCGTTGACCGTCGCGCGAATCCTGCATCCCACCCAAGGCGCGTCTGCGCGAAATCCCGGGTCGCAGACGCTGCCGAAGATTTTCTGGCCCTACGTCGCCGCTGCCGGCCTGCTCGCCTTCGGCTACACCGATTTTCCGCTGCTCGCCGTGCACTTCGTTAATCGCGGATTCTTCCAAGGGCAGTACATTCCCCTGCTCTACGCGGGCGCGATGGCGGTCGAAGGCGCCACCGCGTTTCTCTTCGGAAAAATGTTCGACAAAGTCGGATTGACCGCGCTGGTGATCGGCACTCTGATTTCGCTGCTCTCTCTGCCGCTCGGATACTTGGGAGGCCCCAACGCCGCGATTGCCAGCATCGGCTGCTGGGCCGTCGGAATGGGCGCGCAGGACGCCTCGCTGCGCTCCGGAATCGCGCAGGTGGTTTCGATGAATAAGCGCGGCAACGCGTTCGGCGCCTTCAACGGCGTCTTCGGCGTAATGTGGTTCTTGGGCAGCGTCGCCATGGGGCTGCTGTACGCGCATTCCTTGTACGCGCTGGTCGCGTTGGGCGCCGCCGCGCAGTTGGCCGCCGCTATCATGTTCCTGTTCCTGCGCGCGCCGCTCCAGCGAGCCGCGGCCGAGCGTTAAGACCGCCGCATCCCGCCGGCGTGCGAGCCGCGCCGGCAATGGCGCGGGGCATTGCCCCTTTTTCCCACAGAGCCCGAGCACGCGTATCAAAATCCGCCTTGCAGGATCCTTGAAAATGCTCGAGATTGGGCCAAACAACCGCCGCCAGCCGTAAAGCTGCCACTTCGCCCGCCTCAACGAAAAGGCCGCAATTCGGTCTAAGCTCAAAATAGTGGACTCGGCACAACGCCTGGCGATCCGCGCGGCCCAGTCGAGCATCGCCGTCAGCGCGCTGCTCGCCACCGTCAAAATTTGGATCGGACTCGAAGCCCGTTCGGTCGCGCTGGTGTCCGACGGCTTCGAATCCGCAGCCGACTTCTTCACTTCCGGACTGGTGCTGGCCGGACTCTGGGTCGCCTCCAAGCCGGCCGACCGCGAGCATCCCTACGGCCATGGACGATTCGAAATTCTGATCGGCCTGGCCATCGGCGTCATGCTGGTGGTGACCGGCACCGCCATCAGCCTCCGCGCCCTCGAGCAGCGCTACGTCGTCCATCATCCCGATCTTCTGGCCATCTGGCCGCTGATCGGGTCCATCGCCATCAAATCCGCCATGGGCGCCGCGAAATTCCGGATGGGCCGGCGCAGCGGAAGCGCGGGGCTCAAAGCCGACGCCTGGAATGACTCCGTGGACGTGGTTTCCGGAACCATCGCGCTCACCGGCGTCCTGCTCGCGATCCGATGGCCGTTCAAACTCGCCTCCGCCGATCACTACGCCGGATTCGCCATCGGACTGATCGTCATTTTTATCGGCATTCGCGTGGTCCGGGAAACCGTTCTGCACCTCATGGACACCATGCCCGACGAAGCGCAGATGGCGCAGATTCGAGCCGTGGCGATGATGGTTCCGGGAACCATGGGGATCGAAAAATGTTTCGCGCGAAAAACCGGCTTGCGCTATCACGTGGACCTGCATCTCGAAGTCGACCCCGATCTGTCTGTTCGCCAATCGCACGAAATCGCCCGGGCCGTCAAGAACACCATCAAAGCTCAGCTCGGCTGGGTCGAAGACGTGCTGGTCCACGTCGAGCCGTTCGGCACTTTGTAAGCAATGCGTGCGCCTCGTCAATCCCTGCCGCCGCTCGAATACAATCGAATCATCGGATGGATAATCGCGCCATCGCTCGCCTGCTGTACGAAACCGCGGATTTGATGGAAATTGCCGAGGAGGATTCCTTCCGCATCCGCTCCTATCGCAACGCCGCCGCCGTGATCGAATCCCATCCCGAGCAGATCTCCGCAATCCTCAGGAATCCCGATCGCAAGGTGACCGAAATCGCCGGAATCGGCAAAGGAATCGCCGCCGTGCTCGCCGAAATCGACGAGCGCGCGAGCTTCCAGCGCCGCGATGAGCTGCTCGAAAAATATCCCGCCGGCACGCTCGAACTGCTCAAAATTCAGGGCCTCGGTCCCAAAAGCATCCGCCTTCTGTTTGAAACCTACCGCTGCGCCACCATCGACGATCTGGAGCGCCTGTGCCGCGAGCAAAAACTGCGCGAGCTCCCGCGCATGGGCGCCAAGCTTGAAGAAAAAGTTCTGCGCTCCATCGCCAATTACCGCCAGCGCGCCGGCAGGTTCCTGTTAAGCTTCGCGCAGGGCGTCGCCGATGAGCTGGTGAGCTATTTGCACAACGGCGGCGACCGCGTTACGCCTGCCGGCAGCTTGCGCCGCGGGCGCGAAACCGTCGGCGACCTCGATCTGCTCGTCACCGGTCCCGGCGCCCCCCAGGCCCTCGAAAAATTCGTCGCGCATCCCAAGGCCCAGGAAATTCTCGGCCGCGGCGCCAACAAGGCGAGCATCCGTTTCGGCCACGAAGGCATTCAGGTCGATCTCCGCGCCCTCCCCGAAGAAAGCTACGGAGCCGCGCTCCAGTATTTCACCGGCAGCAAGGATCATAACGTTTCCCTCCGCCAGCGCGCGCTAAAAATGGGGCTGACGCTCAGCGAATATTCGCTCGCCAAAATCGAAACCAACGAGCGCGTCGCCGGCGCGACCGAAGAAGAGATTTACGCCGCGCTCGGCCTCGCCTGGATTCCGCCCGAGCTGCGCGAAAACTGCGGCGAAATCGAGGCTGCGGCGGAAGCGAGGCTCCCCCAGCTGATCGGCCTCCAGGATATTCGCGGCGATCTGCATATGCACACCACCGAAACCGACGGCCGCGCCACGCTCGAACAGATGGCCGAAGCCGCTCGCGAGCGCGGTTACCTGTATATCGCCATCACCGATCATTCGAAAGCGCTCGCCATGGCCAACGGCCTCGATGAAAAACGCGCCGTCGCCTTCGCGCACCAGGTCCGCGAAATGAACAATCTCGGAATCCGCGTGTTTTCCGGCCTCGAATGCGATATCCGCCGCGACGGCGCGATGGATCTCGAAAATGACGCGCTCGCCGAGCTCGATTTCGTCATCGCCAGCGTCCACAGCTACATGAACCTCGAATACGCCGAGATGACCGACCGTTTGATGCGCGCCCTCGAATGCCCCTCCATTCGCGCCCTCGGGCACCCCACCGGACGTATTCTGCTGCAACGTGAACCGTATCCCTTCGATTTCGACCTCGTCGCGGCGGAGGCCGCGCGGCGCAACGTATGGCTCGAAATCAATTCCAGTCCTGAGCGTCTCGATCTCGGCGCGGCGATGATTCGCGCGGCAAAATCCAAAGGATGCCGATTCGTGATCAACACGGACGCGCATCATCCCAAGCACCTGGCGAACATGAGTTACGGCGTCCGCATGGCGCGGCGCGGATGGCTGGAGCCCCGCGATGTCGTCAACACGCTACCGCTCTCCGAATTTGAAAAAACGATCCATCCCCAATGAAACTGATCTCTTCCACGGAACTGAACAAGACCCCGATTTTCACCGTCACCCTCGACCGCGCCGTCGATCCCGGCGGATTCGAGATCAAGCGCGCCATCGTCCGGCACGGCGGCTCGGCCGTCATGCTGCCCGTCGACATGCGCGGCCGCATTTTGTTGGTCCGCCAATATCGCTTGCCCGCGCGCCAGTATTTATGGGAGCTGCCCGCCGGACGCGTGGATCCCGGCGAGACGTTGCTCAAAGCCGCCAGGCGCGAGCTCGCCGAAGAAACCGGGTATCGCGCGAAACAGTGGCGGAAAATCGCGGAATTCTACCCCAGCCCCGGCTTTCTATCCGAAAAGATGACCATTTTCCTCGCCACCGACCTCACCGCAGGCGAACCCGCGCCCATGGAGGACGAACGCATCGAGACGCGCTGGTTCACCCGGCGGGAATTGGGCGAATGGATCCGCGCCGGCGAGATCAAAGACGCCAAGACCATGATCGGCTACTACCGTTACCGCGAATTCTCGCGCAGAAAATCGAACATGGATTGAAGCGCCTGCCCGCGATGGCTCACTCGCATCTTTTGCTCGTCCGTCGCTTCGCCGAAAGTGCGCCCGAACGGTTGGTAAAAAAACAGCGGATCGTAGCCGAACCCGCGTGAGCCCCGCGGCGCCTCCAGAATGCGCCCCTCCACAGCGCCGCGAAACGTTCTCTCCACACGCCCCGCTTGCGCCAGCGCAATCACGCACACGAATCTCGCGGCGCGATTCTCCACCTCGCGCAATCGATCGAGCAGCAGCGCATTATTACGATCGTCGGTGGCGTCCGGACCCGCGAAACGCGCCGAATGCACCCCCGGCGCGCCGCCCAGCGCATCCACTTCCAGCCCGGAATCGTCCGCGAAAACCCATCCCGGCGCGAATACCGAATAATATTCCGCCTTCGCCTGCGCCGTTTCTTCGAATGTCGCCCCGTGCTCTTCCGGCACCGCCGCATCTACCGCGCGAAGTTCGAAATCCGGCGCCGCAAGCTGAAATTCGCGCAATTTCCCGGGATTCGATGTCCCGCAATAAAGGATCACGCCGCTTCCAGCTGCCGTTGAATCGCCACCAGCTCTCCGATTCCCCGCCGCGCAAGGTCGATCAGAGCGAGCATCTGCGGATCGTCGAACGGCGTCTTCTCCGCCGTCGCCTGCAGTTCGACGAAACGTCCCGAGCCGGTCATGACCACGTTCATGTCCACTTCCGCCTGCGAATCCTCCTGGTAGCACAGATCGAGCATCGCCGTTCCCCCCACCACCCCCACGCTGGTCGCCGCGACAAAATCGCGAATCGGCGTTTTCTTGAGCGTCCCGAATTTCACCATCTGCCGGATCGCGGCCGACATCGCGATATACGCGCCCGTGATCGCCGCTGTTCGCGTTCCGCCGTCGGCTTGCAGCACGTCGCAATCGAGAATCACGCTGCGTTCCCCCAGCACCGCCAGATCCACCACGGAGCGCAGGCTCCGCCCGATCAGCCGCTGGATTTCCATGGTGCGCCCCGACGCGCGCCCTTTGGAAACCTCGCGCGCCGTGCGCGTCGCCGTGGCCCGCGGCAGCATCGAATATTCCGCCGTCACCCAGCCCTTCCCCGTCCCGCGCAGAAAACCGGGCACGCTTTCCTCCACCGAAGCCGCGCACAACACCCGCGTGTTGCCCACCTCGATCAGGGCCGATCCTTCCGCCGTGAGCAGATAACCCGGCGTCACTTGCACCGGCCGCATCGAGCCGGGTTCACGTCCGTCGATTCGCATCATCTTCCCGATTTCAGAACCTCGTAGAGCAGCAGAGACATCAGCGCGAACGCCGCCACAATCAGAATCGCGCACGGGATCAGCCCCTTGCTCGATCGCGCGGAGTTCCCGCGCCGCGATCCGGCAGGCCTGAATCTCGCCATCTTATTTCCGCGACCTCACGTGCGTCGCCGCCTGCCGGAAAAATTCATCCAGCGCCGCGATCGTCGGCGATTCCAGGTCGCGCAGCATCATGGACACCACCGCCCGTCCGCGCTCGGCAAGCGCCATCTGCGTCGCCAGAAACTGCGCGGCGTGATAATCGGCCGCCTCGCCCGGCGCAAACACAATCGTCGAAAAACATTTTCCGCACCCGATGATCATCTCGTGATAGGAATGATTCATCGCCGGGCCTTCGTAAACATCCACCGGAATTTTCAGTCCGGCCCGGAAAAGCTGTTCCGCCGCTCGATCCAGCACCGTGCGCACCGCGCGCCCGCTCGTCGAATACCGTGTGTCGCCGAAAAACGTCAGCTCGCCGTAACCGATCCCGCCGTCTTCAACCGCTTGCCGCAAAAGCGCCGCGTAGATCGCCGGAGCCGCGGATTCCTGCGGATCGCCGCACTTCACATACGGCCAGCGCAGAGTCACGCGTCCCCGCCACGCCGCCGCGCGCGGCGATTCCTGGTGCCGCCGCCATTCCTTCGTCCGCCCGATTCCGCCGGCGCGCTGCGCTTCCCCATGCAGCTTGCTGGCGATCGATTTGTACAACTCCACGTTGGGCTGCGTTACGAAATTCAGGTTGCGCAGCCACGCCAGTCCGAACACGCAATAATGCACCAGCTGCATGTAGCTCGAAAGTGGAGTCTCGCGCTGGAGCGTCAACGTCGCCATGGGATATCCCGCGCGGCGGATCAGCGCCGTTTTTTCGATCGGCTCGCCTTTGAACTGCACTGCCAGAAAGACGCGATCCTGGCGCGGATCTTTCGGCGGATGATAATTTTTCATCCGCACGCGTTCGCCGGTCACGATCTTCACTGCGGCCTTTCCGGATTTCCCCAAGCTTTCTTCGAAATCCTGCTTGGTCCACACTCCCGCGCCTCCCCACTCGCGCGGCAAAAGCAACGTCACTTTATCGCGCCCCGCCGCGCCCTGCGCCTCCAGAAACGACGCCAGCCGCCACGCCGTTTCGATCTCTTCCGCCGATAACATCGCGCCCCGGATCCACTGCGCCAGATCGTTTCCCGCCAATGCCAGCGGATACAAGCTCCCCCGCGTCAGCGGACCGCTATGCCGGCCCGCGGTCGAGTTCGCATCGTCCAGTTGAAGCGCAACCCGGCGGTATCCGCGCCCCGACGCGAACCGGTCGAGCAGCGAACCCGTCAGCGTCATATACGCGATGTTCGGCCGCGAATCGACACGCGCCGCATCGTACGCCCCCGCGATTCTTTCGAGATTCAGCACCGGCTCATACGACGTCATGCCCATCGCCATCGCCACCACCAGCGTTCGCTTCCACGCCTCGCGCGCGCTCACTTTGGATCGCCGCCGGATGTCTTCGATAATCGCGTCGAGCTTCCTCGGGTCCGTCGAATCGAGAACGTACAGCCGCGGCCCCCGCCGCAGCAGCCCCGCCGCCTGGTACATCGATTTGTCTTCGGCCGAGCCGCCCATCCCCGCCCAGATCACGAATTTCAGCGGCACGCCATGCGTTCGCGAGATTTGCGCCCGGATCTCCCCAATCTCCCGCGCGACCGTTTCCGCCCACTCCGGATGATGCTCCGCCTGCCACGCCAGATTGAAAACGCCGTATCCGTTCTTCACCACCCGCCGCTTCTCGATCTCCATGCCGATCGGAATCAGCGCGCCGCGCGACGCATCCAGCCCTTTGAGCCCCTTCCTTCGCGCCCGCGAATCGAGCGCTTTGAGCCGCTCCAGAACCGACCCCTCGCGGAAGCGGCGGAAAATCGATTCGGATTCCGGCTGATCGTGGTGCAGCGAAAGCAGCAATCTTCTAGATTTAGCACAACCGTTATAATCATCTGTTGGCGGTCCTGATTCCAACTCCCGAAATCGATCTTCGCTACGCGTGTTTCAACCTGGTCATCCGCCGCTCCCGCATTCACCGCTACGGAGTTTATGCCGCTCAGCCGATTCCCAAGAATCGCAAGGTCATCGAATACACCGGCGAGCGCATCAATCGCGTCGAGACCAAGCGCCGCGATCGCGGAGCCCACACATATTTGTTCGCCCTCGACAAATATTGGACCCTCGACGGATCCGTTGGCGGAAGCGGCGCCGAGATCATCAATCATAGCTGCGACCCCAACCTGGTCAGCCGCGTGATGAAGGGCCACGTGCTGTACCTGAGCCTGCGCGCGATTAAGAAAGGTGAAGAGTTGACCGTCGATTACAATTTCGGCCGCGGCGTCGAGAAAACTCCGTGCAGCTGCGGTTCAAAGACCTGCCGCGGCCTCATCTGACCTTGACGTGAGTCGGTTCCTGATCCAGGCGCCGCGTTCCCAAAAAATTTTCCAACAATATTGCCCGAATTCTCAACAACATCCCATCCCACTCCCTACTGCCAACTCCCCACTCCCTGTTACCACATAGTCAAGGAGTCCACGTGCTCTTCCAACGGAGGACGGGATCGGCCAGATAGGGGCTTACTAGTATGCCGCCGAGCGGGCCTGCGTGCGTTGGATGTCCGCCGGTACAGGACCGGTGCCAAGCCGTTGCGGCGCAAATTAAGCGGCCGGTCGCGTCGACGACCGATATCAAATTCGGCTAAAGGATCCGGATCCAATAAATTTTTCAGCGAGC
>JASHWA010000069.1 GCA_030044325.1 Bryobacteraceae bacterium | reverse complement strand
TCCGCCGGCGCCGGCCCAGGTGCTGGGGGCGCCGACGCAAGGAGCGCCGCCGTTGGGGACGTCGGACCAGCAGACCACGTAGTAATGGCCCCAGAGGCCGTCGGCGGCGAACAGGGAAAGGTCGGGGATGTCGCGGACACCGTCGTTGGGAATGCTCGCGAGTCCAGTCTGCCAGGAGGGTTTGGGCACTCCCTTACAGGTTCCGCCGGAGACGCCCAGGGTTCCCGCGGAGATCACCGGTGCGCCGCTCGCGCAGTTGCTGGGGCCGCCGCTGCCGGCGACCACCTCGAGCAATCCAGCGGAGCTGGCCTCCTTGGTGTTGCAAAAACCGTTCACGCCGTATCCGGTGGCATAGCCGGCGTAGTTGGCGAGCAGGCTGTTGGCGCAGGAGTCATTCCAGGGAATTTCGGGGACATAGGAGAGCGCCGAGCCGTAGACCGCGGTGTTGGTCGCACTCCAGTAATTGTTGTTGGTGCCGTTGAGCGAGTCGGAAAAATCGGTCCCGCCGACAGCGACATTGTAGGCAGTGGACGCGAAGGCGCTGACGCCGATGCCGTGCGTCGCACTGGCCTCCCCGGCGTCGCAACTGGCGGCGCCTTCATCGCCGGCGGCGACGTACACCGAGATCCCCTGGGCAACGGCCTGCTGATACAGCGCGCTGATCGCCGTATTCGAGGCAGCTCCGTTTTCCGCCTCGCAGATGCCGTAACTGATGCTGATGACCGCGGGCGGATTGGCGGCGTTGATCATATTCTGCATGGCGATGAATCCGCCGAAGGTGAACGTGTCGGCGCAGGTGGCGATAATGATGGTCGCGCCGGGAGCGGCCGCGCTGGACCATTCGGCGTCGAGGATGGCTTCTTCATCGCTGCCGGGGATGACTCCGGGATCGCTGCAATTGCCCGCCAGGTTTGGATACTGGACCGACATGGAGCCCGAGGTGTATTGCGAAAGGCCGAAGGTGGTGCGGAAGGTGGTCCAATCCGCCGCGCTGTAGATATCGGTGTCCTCGATAACCGCGATAGTCTCTCCGGCGCCGGTGATTCCGGACGAGAACAGGGGATTCAGATCGTAGATGGTGGCGAGATCCGCGGGCACGACCGCCTGGTAGGTCTGTCCCTGGTAGTTGAAAGTGTACTTGGGGCGGCTCATCTGGTGCGGACGGAAGTCGTGGAGGGAAATCACGCCGGCGATCGCCGGCGCGAGCGCGGCGGGGATCTGCGGATCGCTGAAATTGGCGATGTGGTGCACGCCTTTGACGCTCAGATTGTGAATGGAGGTGTGAAACGTCTGTTCCACCTCGCCCGCGGTGCCCGAAAAATCGATCACCATGCCGTTGGGGTAGACCGAATTGACCGTGAAGCCGTGCGATGCGAGCCAGTGCGTGATGGTTTCAATGTCGGATTCCGCCAGACCGAACTGTTGGCCGTATTGCGCCGCGGTCATCCACTTATGAAAATTGGGCGAGGTGCGATCGGTAAGCTCGGAGACGAACTGCGCCGCGGCCTGTTCCTGTTGAGGGGAGCGTTTGAGCTGCAGCATCATGTGGTCCAGCGGATAGCTGGTCGAAACCGGGCCGAGATCGTTTTCCGCGTTGGCTTCCGGGCGCGTGTTGCCGGAAAGCGTAATCAACTGGGTTTCATCCACCACATCGTGGATGACGGGCGCGGCGCGGCGGCCGGTGTTTTGGGATCGCAAACCGCCCGATCCGAAGATCAGCAGGATGACCAAAGGAAGAAAAACAGGAAAAATTTTTCGAATGGGAAGCATGGAAATGTCTCTCATCGCGACACCCCTCTGAGAGCAGGTTTGAGTTTCCGCCGCATCTCGGTTCTGCGCGAGGCGATGTGCAGGGCCGTACCGATCGGTGTGGGGGGCCGCGACCTGCGGACCACGCCCGGCGACCCGTAGGGAATCTGGATCTGGACCACGTAGGCCATATCCGTTTCGAACCCGATGTACAAATTGTCGCCGGGGCCGAGACCGCCGGTGCTGGGAACCTGCACGTTGATCTGGTAGAGTCCCGCGAGCGTGGGGACCAGTCCGGCGTAGGCCACGTTGCCCTGCGCGCTTCCCCCGGTGGTGAAATCGAAAAAATAAACCGCGAGGTTGCCGGCGTCGAACAGGTCCGAGTAGCTGAGCGGGCTCGAAGGGCCGACGGCGCCGTCCTGAATCGCCGGTGAAACGGTGCCGAGCCCGGTCAGGTAGAACACGATAGTCTCCCCGCCCTGCGCGGGATTGCTGGAGGTGACCGGTTGACCGGTGGCGGCGTGGGTCGCAGCGGCGTAGCCGATTCCGTCCTGTCCCTGCGAAAACGCGCCCGGCGCGGAATCATCGAAATACATCTGCACGACGTTCGACGTGGCGCTTCCATTGATCACCTGGATATTGGCGAGACCGGTCTGATTCGAGGCGAGCTCGTAGGGCACGATGGCGGCGATCTCGGTGGGCGAGACGAAATAAATCGCGCAAGGAATCTGGTTGACGGTCACCTGCACGTTGGCAAGCGTGGTGGGGAAGGCCTGGCCGCCGGCCATCGATTGCGAGGTGTTCGCGAGGCCGCTGCCGGTGAGCAGGATCAGCTCGCCGGGCGCGAGGCTGGCGGTGATGGGCTGGAGGCTCGCGGCATTGAAGATCCCCACGGGATTGATGAATACGCCCGAGCCGGAAAACGAAGGCGCGTGCAGACCCACCAGGAGCGCGTAATCTCCATACGTGCCGATTCCGACGTATGCCAAGGCCGAATCGCCGAAGCTGTATTGATACCCGTTTAAATCGATTCCCGTGGTTCCATTCGAGTTGACCGAGATCTGGTCGTCAGTGCCGTAGTCGAGCGCGTACTGGAGCGGATAGCTCAACCTGGCGTGCAGAATTCCGTCGCCCGAGCTGTCGCCCGAATTGTTGATGGAGCCGTAATAGGAATCGACGCCGCTCACCTCGGTCGAGTCTTCGATGGCTGCGTTGAAATACAACCCCTCGGTCATGGCGTTGGTGGCGACGGTGGTGATGGCCTTGACGCCGAAAAAAATGTCATAGCCGCCGGAGGTCCATCCCAGGATGAAATTCCCGTCGGCGGATTGAAACATCGTCTTGGAGCCGGTGAACAGCGCCGTGGTCGACGTGGTTTTCGAGGGCAACGGAACGCTGAGCGTGGCGCTGCCGTCGCCGTTCAGACTGTAGGTGGCTCCGGAAATGGTTTGCGTGACGGTCGCCGCGATCTGGTTGGACGCCTGGCCGTTGAGGGTGATGGTGCCGAAGCTGCCGGAACCGTTGGGAATCAGCTCGAACAGGGCGTTCTTGATGGCGGAACTGCCTCCGCCGGCGAAATCGAGGAGGCCGGCCTGATAGCCGGAATTGAAGCTCGACCCGGTGATGGAGCCGGTGGGGATGGCGACGAAAATATCGTTCAGGAGTCCTTCCTCGTCTCCCACTTCGGTGGTGCTGCCGGCAAACACGCCCTGCGCGACCCCGCCGTAGATATTGCAGAACGGATCGGTGGGATACAGGGGATTGGCGACGTAGCCGGCGCCGTTGGAGCCGATGGCGTAGGTCCCGGTTTCGACCAGCGCCTCGGGCTCGCCGCTCAACACGGTGTTGTCAACGATGGTGCCGCGCACGCGATAGTTGCCGTTGCCGTCGAAGGTGATGGTGCCGTAAGTGGCCGCGATCTCGACGGGATTGTCATTCGAATCGATATTCAGCACGGCGACATGGCGGAACTCGAACGTTCCGTTCAGCATTGCGTTGCCGCTGGTGTCCTGGACCTGCGCGCGCGCCGCGGAAAAACCGAAAATCGCGAAGATTGCGAGCCGAAATAAAGATTGACTACGAAACAGATTTTTCACGTTCCCCCGTGCCACTTTCCCATAGACGCGAATCATTCGTGGAAAGGATACACGCGATTTTCGCGCTTCCTGTTCAGTATCTCAGGCGGAAATGCGGGTCGACAAGTTGGGTATTGCGCCAAATCACGCCTGCGGCTTGACGCGTCGATTGGAGCGGGTCGGCTTGACGTTCCGGAGAAAGGAGCCTAATTCCTGCTCTCCGGACCGGCTGAAACCAGAGCGCCATCGCCCGCGACCGTCTGGGCAGGCTCGACCCGATAAATAGTCAGCCCGGCGGTATGGAAAACGGATTTCAGCCCGGGATTCCGCGCAAGATCATCCAGGATGGCCGCCTTGTCCTCCGCATTCGCGACCTCCGACATATCCAGTTTGTCCGACGCGAGCACGTAGTCGAAACCCTGCGTGCGGCAATAAGGGACGAGCTGGCGAAAGGCGGCGCGCAGCGCCTCGTGATCGTCGGCATAATACCACCGGTAGCGGGACGGGAATTTGGAGCCCCGCCGGCCGGCGTAAAGATACACGAGAGGATCCGCGTCGGTAAGAATATGGGCGGAAGCAGGAACATTTGCCGCGATCCACTCCGACGCGGCGCGAATCCCGTCGCGATTTTTGTCGCCGCCCTTGGCCTCCGCGGGCAGGTAAAACATCGAAAGCCAAAAAGGCACCACGAACGCGTTGAGGGCCAGGAGCGCGGCCACGGCGCCCATCCCGTACGCCGCAATGCGCTGGGACCGGTCGCGATGATGCAGCGCGCTGCGCACGATGGAGAAAAGATGCTGCGCCTCCTCGACCGCGCCCGCCACCAGCAGCGGCAGCATCGGCATCACCAGCTTTTCCGACGACGGCGTCCAGATCAGGAGAACGCCGCTCGAAGCCAGGCAAAACAGCGCATACTGCACTCCCTCACCGCGCCGCGCCAATCGAACCACTCCGCAGATGATCGCCACCGCGGCCGTTTGCGTGATGATTTTCACGCCGGGAAACGAGACGACATTGGGTATAACCAGCTGCCCGATCGTGAACAAGACGTCGTCCAGATTCTTCCAGACTACGATGGCGATATTGTCCGGCCCGACCGTCTGCCGCCACTCGCCGAAATAGTTGGTGTAGTACATCGACTGGGGATCGGGAGAGACCGGCATCCTGAAATGAACCCAGCTCATCCACGCGACGATGAACGGCAGCATCGCCGCGAAAAACGCCGCCGCGCGCGTCCGCTCACGCTTTGAGATCAGAATCGCCGGAACCGTCCCGAGCAGCACGATTCCGGCCGAGCGTGTCAGATACGCGCATCCGGCCAGCGCGCCGGCCAAGAGCGCCATCTTCACCCCCGGCTTTTCCACCACGATGAAGGTCGCCAGCACGAAGCACAGGAACAGCGTCTCGGAAAGCATGGCCTGGCCGATCACCAGCGTCCAGGGATTGACGGCAATCAGCGCGAGCATCACCCAGCTTCGCGCCGGGTTCCAGCCCTGGCCGCGGTAATACCTCCAGGAGAGCGCAAGCGCGGCCACTACGAGAATCCAGCAGAACAGGCTCGCGAGGCGCAGATTGTCCGGAAAGTTCGGGTTGAGCCGCCAGATCAGCGACAGATACAGCGGATAAAGGACCGGATATTTAGTCTGCGGAGGCGCGCCGGGAACGCTCAGAATGCGGTAGCCGCCGCCGATGGTGAGGCTTTTTGCGGAGATAAATAAAATCGCGTCGTCGTGAACCCATCCGAAGCTCGGCATTTTGCGATTAACCCACGCGAACCGGGTCGCGGGGACCAGCACGATCAGAAAGATGAGTACACTTATCCAGCGGCGTCGCACGAGCCTTGAATCGGCTGTAACAGAGCCAGGCTTTAATGTCAGCCGGACGGCGGATTTCAATCCGCGCGGCGCTTCAGCGCCGCTCCCGGGAGGCGAGGCTAAGACCGCGCGCGGGCTTCAAAGCTCGCCGTCCGACGCTAAATGCGTTGATTAGTTGCTCGACCTCTGCCGCACGTACTTCTGGCTCATGTACTTCTCGGCTTCCTGAAGCGCCCCGTAGGTATTGTCTTTGGTGCGCAGCGCCTGGCGATATTCGTTCATGGCGCGATCCCGCTGGTCGCTCACGTCGAAAATCTTGCCCAGGTTGATGTGCGCCCACACTTCCGTCCATTTGGGGATCAGGTCGCCGTTGAGCGCCTCGCGGAATTCGTTTGCCGACGGCTGCCAGTTGCCTTGCAGGAAAAACAGCTCGCCGATGCGGTAATGCGCGAGCGAGCTGTTTCTGGTCACATCCAGCGCCTTCTGATATTCCTTGAGTGCTTCGGAGTAATCGCCGATCTGCGTGTACTCCTCGCCGCGCTTGATCGCCACCGCCACGCGCATGTTGTCGTCGTAATGCAGAACATGATCATCGGGATCGAGCTGCACATCCTTCGGCTTGCCGAACGTATCCACCGCGAATTCCGACGCGGTTCCCACCACTTCCACCTTCTGCGTCTCCGGATTGCCCTCCGTGATCACCTTCATCTCCACCGGCATGCGGAACAGGTCCAGATCCTGCGTGATCTTGCCCATCACGCGGAAACCCGGGCTTTTTTGCGTTCGAAAAACGGTGTATTCCATCTTGAACTGGGGCGCGCCGCTCGATTCGATCCACTCGGTGAAAAACCAGCCGAGCTCCTGGCCGTAAACCTGTTCGGCGACGTGGCGAAAATCGTCGGTGTTGATGGATTTCCATGCGAACTGCTCGGGGACGGCGCGGATCAGCTTCATGAAATTGTCGTCGCCGATCACGCCTCTCAGCATGTTGAGCACGGCGGCGCCTTTTCCGTAAGTCGCGGCGTTGAACTCCGGCGAATAATCCTCCAGGCGCGAGGATTGGATCAGCGGCGCCTGATCGGCGGTGAGCGCTTCCACATAATCGTTATGAACGGCCGTTTCTAACGCGCCTTTTCCGTTCACGTGCTCGGTGTAGAGAGCTTCGGAGTAGCGCGCCATTCCGTTTTGAATCCACAAATGATTGCGGCTGGTGGGCGAAACCACCGTTCCCCACCATTGCTGCGCAACCTCGTTGGCGACCAGATCGGAATTGACCGCCGTTCCGATCCCGCGCGGCGCAAGAAACAGGATTCCCGGCGCGGCGTATCCGGTGGGCGCTCCGTCCTCGGTTTCGACGACGGCCAGGTCCTTTTTATAAGGCGCGCCGTAGAGATCGGTGAAGAACAGCATCGCCTTGGAGATTTCCGCGCCGTATTGCAGCGCCATCGCGGAGGTCTGGCGGAGATAAAACGACGTGGTGACGCCGCCCGCCTGCACGCCCTGCGCGTCGCCATGAACCACCGCGAAACTTCCCGGAAACGACGGCTGGTCGAACCGGCATTCGGTGATGGCGTAACCGGCCGGCGCGGCCAGTTGCGAATCGATTCCGCTCGCGACCACTTTATAACCCGCCGGCGTCGTCACTTTCAGATCCATGGTGAAGCGATCCGTGGTGTATCCGCTCACCGGGAACCAGCGCCCCGGATACATGAAATAGGCGACATCGGGATGAATCGCCGCGAACTTGATTCCGAAAACCGGCGATTCCTCGTTGCCGGTCAGCTTTCCGTCATAGACAAACGTCAGCGTCGCGACCTTGCCCGTCGGCAGCGTTCGCCCCAGCGTCACCCCCACCGCCATGTCGGATTGCATGCGCGAAGCGGACACCTGGCTGCCGTCTTCATCCAGAACTTTCGAGAGGCTGAGCGAGTTATTCAGCTCGAACGTGAGCGAGTTGGTGTCGGTAAGCGGAACGAACCGCACCGTCGCCGTGGCGACGATGGTTTGCGCGGCGGGGTCGATCTTCGCGTCAATCCGGTAGCTTTGAACGTCGATCTGCGAGCGGTCCATCCCCCGTTCGCTGCCGCCGCTATCTCTAACCCGGTTGATGCTCGGGCGCTCCTGCGCCTGGAAGACGCCGGGGCCGGCTACCACGAAACTAACCAGCGTGAACCACGTTTTTACTTTCACTCGACACCTTCTCTATCCAGCCCGCGGCGGTCTCCATGGGATCGTCCCGGCTGGCGAGCAAGGCGGCTACCTGAGCGAGACCGGAGCGCATCTCCGCGCGCGTGTCCGCATCCTCGAGTAGCCGAATCGCCTCTGCCGCGATCCGTTCACCCGTCATCTCATCCTGGATCAGCTCCGGCGCGATGCGGCGCCCGCCGACCAGATTCACCATCGACAGGAACGGCGCACGCACCAGCCGCCGTCCCAATAACCAACTTAACGCGTTTACCCGGTAAAAGGTCACCAGGGGTGTGCCGAGCAGAGCGGCCTCGATGGTAACGGTGCCGCTGGCAGCCAGGGCCAGATGCGCGTGAGCCAGGCCATCCCAGGTCAATCCCTCCTTTACTTGGATGGATGCGGCGCGGGCGGGTTCCCAAAAAGTTTGCCGTTCCGCGTCAAATCCGGGCGGTAAACACAGCAGAAAATCGACATCCTGCCGCTTGCGGATCAGCCGAACCGCCTCAAACAGCACCGGAATGTGACGTTCCACTTCGCCATGCCGGCTTCCCGGAAGCAAAACCATCAATCGCCGGCCTTCATCAAGCCCGATCTTGTCGAAAAACTCCGCCCGGCTCATCGACGGCCGGACGATTCGAGCCAGCGGATGGCCCACATAACTGGTTCGCACACCGCGCGCGTTGAAAAATTCCTCTTCGAAGGGAAAAATGCACAACAAGCGGTCCACGGTGTTGCGGAGAGTCCTCACGCGGCCCTCGCGCCACGCCCACGCCTGTGGAGCGATCAGATAAACGACCGGAATCCCGAGCTTCTTTAGTTTTTTCGCCAGCCGCAAGTGAAAATCGGGCGAATCGGTAAGCACTGCGAGATCCGGTTTCCCTTCGGCCGCCGCGCGCACCAGCTTTCGAAATTTGAGCCAGATGCGCGGAATGTGCGCGACCACTTCCACCAGGCCGACCACCGCGATCGAGCGCGAATCGACGATCGCCCGCACCCCCGCCGTCTGCATACGCGGCCCGGCGCACCCGAAAAATTCGGCGTCCGGATGCCGCGCGCGCAGCGTTTCGACGACGCGTGAAGCGTACAGGTCGCCCGAAGCCTCGCCCGCGGAAATGAAAATGCGCACCTGCTACAGAGTGTAATGGACTGGAGGGCGGGCTTTAGCCTGCGCGCGATTTTAGTCGCGCCTGGCCGATAGCGGAGCCGAAGTTCCGCGGCCTGAAGGCCGCCTTCCGTTTAGTGAAAATATTTTCCCGCAAGCGACGGGTCGTGGTGAACTGCCTTGCTCCACATCTGGCGCGCTTCTTCTTCTTTGCCGATGGCCTTCAGCGCGTGGCCGAGATTCAGCAGCGCTTCGGCGAAATCGGGCTTGCGATCCACCGCCAGTTTGTAACAATCGACCGCCAATTTGTTTTCGCCGGCCGATTGCAGTAGCAGCCCGAGGTTGTACGTCAACTCGAGCGACCGGTCGCCCAGCGCGTTCAGCTTTTCCAGCAGTTCCCACGCGGTTTTGTGATCCTTGCGCTCGATTGCAATGGCCGTGAGCGCGCGAAGCGCGTCCGTATTTTTCGGCTGAAGCGCCAGCACGCGCCGGAAATTTTCGGCCGCCGCGTCCAGATCCTCGAATTTCCAATTCGCCAGCCCCAGGTTCAGCAGCGCTTCCACCCAATCCTTGCGTTTCTTGATGCAGGTTTCGAAGCTGTCGATGGCGCTCACGAAATCGCCGTGCTGCAATTGCAGGAATCCCAGCCGGAACGCCGCGTCTTCGAAATCCGGTTTCACCGCGACCAGCTTGGCGAACAGTTTTTCGGCTTCCTCGGTTTTCCCGTCGCGCTCGACCGCCAGCGCCAGGTTCCACAGCGCTCCGGCCAGATTGGGTTGCGCCGTGAGCACACGCTCGTAGGCTTTGCGAGCACCGGCCAGATCGCCGCGCTCCTGCAGAACCGAGCCGAGATTGGCCTGCGCCTCCACCGCTTCCGGACGAATACGCGTCGCCTCGCGATACGCGTTGGCGGCCTGCTCCAGGCGCCCGGTTTTCTGGTACGCGACCCCCAGGTTGAACCAGCCTTCATAGGAATCCGCCGCGACTTTTACCAGCTGCGAGCAGTGCTGCACGGCCGCGCTATAATCGCCGCGCGCCAGCGCGACCGCCGCCAATCCCTGCAGCGCCTGCCGCGACTGCGGGCGCATCTTCAGCAATTTCTCCGCGAACTCCTTCACTCGCGCATCTTCCTTGCGCGCCGCCGAAATCGCGATGAGGTTCACCAGCAGTTCCGGCGACGTGGCGTTCGCCGGGCCGAGCTTGCGATAAAGTTCGCCCGCCTCGCTCACTTTTCCGAGCTGGTGCAGCGCCACCGCTTTCCCGAACAGCGCGTTGTTCTGATGGGGGCTCTCTTTGAGCGCCGCGTTGAAGCACTCGAGCGCCTCTTCGGCCTGGCCCAGCTGCAACAGACACAATCCACGCGCCGCGCGAGCCTGCCAGCGGTTGGAGTCGATCTCGATCGCGGTCTCGAACTCCTTGGCCGCTTCCTCGAATTTTCCCTGCCGCTCCAGGCACAGCCCCAGATTGTAGTGCGCCGTGCGATGCTGGGGCTCGAGGCTCGCCACTTTCGCGTAGGCGCGCGCGGCCTCGCTCCATTTCTGCTGTTCGAAGCGTAGATGACCCAGCCCGGTGTTGACTTCCACCGGATTCTCGCCCTTTTCCGCCGCGTGCTCCAGCTCGCGCACGGCGTCATCCAGCCGATTTTCCGATGCCAGGGTCACGGCGCGCGCCAGTGCGGTGGACGATGCCGGCCGCTTTTGTTTCGCGGAGTCCGTCACCGCATCCCCGCGCATCAGCTTTTCGATCAGCTCGTCATCGACGAAGAAAACGTGTTGGTCTTTGTTGTCGGCCATGTTGTTCTCGAGTTCCTATTTCTTGATCACCAGGGACACTACGTTTACGCGGCCGTCGAGCGACATACGCTCGCCGCGTTCGTTATACAATCCCACGCCGCCGATTTTCAGGCGGCCATCCGACCAGTCGTCCACTTTCTGATCCTGAACATAAGTCGTGAAATGGTCGCCCAGCGCGTCGAAGCGGACTTTGTACAGCGTGTCCAGGCGAACCTTCATCGCGAGCGGCGTCTGCGACCGCGGCTCCGCCTGCCCGTCGATCACCGCGAAGTGCACCGCGGCGACCACCGGTTCGAGCCCCGGCGTCACGATCTCCAGCTTTCCGACGTAATAATTCTTTCCATCCTTGGCGCGAAAAACCCAGCCCAGCGCCTTGTTTTCGATCTGCGCCTGAAATTCGATGCGGTAATCGGAAAGTCCGATCGACGGGCGCAGCACGGAAATGTCGTGCTCGCGCCGGACTCCCGGCTCGGCGCCCCAATCCCCGATCCATCCGCTGTCGGGAGCCATCAGCGACGCTCCGGGGACCACCTGCGGCGAGTTGGCGACCACGGTCGTGGCGCCGCCGCGCAGCCCAAAATAAGCGATCAATCCCAGCACCAGCAGCACCGCCGCCGCGATTCCGATGCGCGCCGCCGCCGGCATGCCGCTCGATTCGATGGTCAGTTTCGGCAACCCCAGATCGGGTGGAGTGTACGGCCGTGCCAGCGGCTCGATCGGTTTCGGCTCGGGCGGTTTCGGCTCGGGCGGCGTGGATTCGACCTTCGCAGTCTTCGCATCCACCGGTTTCGGATCGCTCGGTTTCGGCTCCGGCGCCGATTCTTTCGCCGGCTCGGATGCTTTCGGCTCGGGTTTTTCGATTTCGAGTTTCCGAGTCTTTCCGTTGGTGAAGCGCGGATCGGAGCGAGCCGGCTGCGGCGCCGCTTTCTTAGGCTCCGGCTTCACTTCCGTTTTCACTGCGACGGCACGATCGGCGAGCTTTGCTTGCGCGGACGTGGGCACACCTGCCGGCGCGGGACCCAGCGTCATCACCGGGCGCAGCGGCAGCGCGTTCGAGCGCGGAGCCTGGATCTCTACATCCCCCGCCACACCGGATGGAAACACCTGCACCGGTTTACCGCGTCCGGCGGCGAGACCGTGCAGCGTGAGCGGGAGCGGACGCGTGATTACCTCCGGCTCCGCTTTCGCTTCGGACTTCGCTTTCGCTTCGACCTTCGGTTCCGCGGGCGGCGCGGGCGTGGCTGGTACGAATACCGCGGTTCTTGCCACCAGCGGCTGCGTCACCCGAACCGTGATCACCGGAGCGGCGGCCGGTTTCGATGCGGGTTCAGGCACTGGAGCA
>JASHWA010000068.1 GCA_030044325.1 Bryobacteraceae bacterium | reverse complement strand
GCAAAATCCAGGGAAAAAAACAGAAATGCGATGGTCAGCAACAGGCTGGCCGGCGGATTCAACCGCCGCACGCCGCGCGCCGTCCATCGCAACAGGATCAGCAGGCCGACGCCAGTCAGAAGCAGATGAAAAAGGGCAAAGATGAACTCCGTCTCTGCCGTGTGATCAACTAATTGCCAGAGAAGGGAGCTCATCTTCTTCTCGCGATTGCCGGACCGCCCTGACCCAGGTGCGATACGTTCCTGCAGCAGGTTCCTGGGAGAGTCGACTGCTGCCGGAAAGACAATTCGTCTGTGGGTCGATAAAAGAGCAGTTTCGGGGCCGACCTTGCAGGTTTGCCATTCGCCGACGAACACTAATCTGCGGTCTAGGCGCCCGTGCCAATCTGGGGTTATTTCGCGCAGGCAAGTTGTGCGAAAAAGCTCAACTACTGTATCGAATTCCGGGTCCGCAATTTCGTCGATGGTCCTCCAAGTGCAATGCGACTTCGAGAAATTCAAGAGAGGAGCGGCAATGCTCAGATCAGTGAACGGGGCGATGTTCAGCGCGGCAGCAGGGGCCGGAGTATTTCTGTTTTTATTTTCGATAAGAGGCTACGCGATTCCGCCGTTCGCACGAAAGTATCAGACCTCCTGCCAAACGTGCCACCTCGATTTCCCCAAGCTGAACGATTTCGGCAAGGCTTTTAAAGATGCCGGATTCAAGTTTCCCACCGACGATGAGAACTACGTCAAGGAACCGCCGGTGATGTTGGGTGCGCCGGCGACCAAGATGTCATTTCCAAACTCGATTTGGCCGGGCGAAATCCCGGGCCTGCCCCCGGTCGGTCTGCGCTACAACCAGTTCTTTCAGTACACCGGATCCAATCGGAACCAGTTCAACGCGCTGGCCTCTCCCGGAACCGTACCCGGACTGATTCCCGCGACGGATTTTGAAGCCGGACTCTTCAGCATCTTTACCGCGGGGAATTTTGGAAGCGACATCGCGTGGTGGGTGGACGACGACATCAGCGTCTCCGGGGATAACTCGGCCGGCAGTCTGGGCGACGCCTATTTGAAATTCGTCAATATCGGCCGATTCCTAAAATTGCCCAAGGATTCGCTGGCATTCCGCGCGGGCCAGTTCGAGCTGGACTTGCCCTTCACCCAGGCCCGAACCATCAACATAAGCCCCTACGACATTTACCAGGAGGCCAATATCGGCGCCGCTCTTCCCGGAGCGGCACAACAAAACGTCGGCAATCAAAACATCTTCGCGAACGTGGCGCGCGGCTTGGAGATCAGCGGCGGCCACCAGTATGAGGGTTATCATTACTCGGTCGCGGTTTTCGATCAGAACACGACCGGGATCGCTCAATCGGCGAACACCTTCCCGTACGTCCCGTCCGCGACCGGGAGTGCGAACGGCGGATTGGGCTTCAGCTCCGATTCTGGCTTGAAGAACGTGTATGCCCGCGCTTCCTACCGGTTCAACCTGGAGCGTGATCCGAAGAGCCGGCATGACATTCAAGCTGCCGGGAAAACGGGGCCTCGCGATCACACCTACATTAGCCTCGGAAGCTTCTACATGTACGGGGACTCGCTTCAGAGGCTTCCCGGAACGACGGTCGACACCACCACTTTAATCCTCAACAATCACGAGCCCTATTATCGCGTGGGCGGCGACTTCAGCTTCAACTATCGAACGTTCAATGTTTATGGTCTGTATATGTTCGGCCACGACGCGAACAATTTGCCGGTCGATTCGACGGGCACGCTCATTCCGCTGCCCCTCACTTCGGACAGCCCGACCGCGGCCGGGTTCGTACGCGGGATCCCGGTCACGTTCAGTGGCGGCTTCGTGCAGGCGGACTACCTGGTGCTGCCGTGGATCATGACGATCATGCGTTGGGATCAGGTGAACTCCACCGCGGACAGAATCAACGGCCTCGAATTCGCGACGGACACGCCCTATTTTGCGCCATACAACAGCACTCGCGATCGCTTTACGCCGGGCGTGCAGTTCCTGATTCACGCCAACATCAAGGCGTCGTTCGAGTACCAGATACGGCCCCGGCAATTTGTGACGCTGGGAACCCTTGCCAACGGCAACCCCGTCGCCCAGAATCCCTTCCGCGTGAATACGGCGGTCTTCGCGCTCGAGTTTGTTTACTGATCTTTGTTTATCGATTAGGAGAAAACATTAAATGAAACGCTCTGTTATATGCTTCCTCTTTGCCGCCACGTCGATCCTGGCAACCGGCGGCGAGATTACCGGCAAGGTGAATCCGGCTAAAGCGGGATCCGTCGTCTACGTGGACGCGATTCCGGGAAAGACATTCCCGGCGCCGGCGAAGCCGTTCATCATGGATCAAAAGTCGCTTCTTTTCCAGCCGCACGTTCTGGCAGTGTCGGTAGGGGCGACGGTGCAATTCCTGAACAGCGACAAGGTGCAACACAATATTTTTTGGCCTGCGATCAACGGAAACAAGAAGCTGAGCCACAACATGGGGACGTGGCCATCCGGCGAGGAGCGGCCGTTCAAGTTTGACACCCCCGGAGTAGTTCCGCTGTTGTGCAACGTCCATCCGGAAATGTCGGGATTCATCATCGTCTCGCCAACCCCGTACTACGCCCTCACGGATGCATCCGGAGATTTCAAAATCGCCGACGTCCCGGACGGAAGCTACACGGTGTCGGCCTGGCACGAAGGCATGAAGATCCAATCCAAGCCGGTGACCGTCTCCGGAAAGGCGACAGTCGAGTTCAGCCTCACGAAATAAGGTCACGCCGGTCATGCTCGAGCGCCTGAAAAACAAACGCGTCGACCTCGAGTGGCTCATCACCAACTTCCCCTGCAGAATGGCGTGCCCGGCCGGCACCAATGCGGGGCGGTACGTGTCGTTGATCGCGGAAGGCCGCTTCGAGGAAGCGTACCGCTACGCGCGCGATCCGAACCCGATGGCGAGCGTATGCGGACGGGTCTGCGCCCATCCTTGCGAAACGGCCTGCCGGCGTGGCGCGATCGACC
>JASHWA010000006.1 GCA_030044325.1 Bryobacteraceae bacterium | reverse complement strand
CGGCTTGCCATTAGCATCCAGGCGGAGCCGCGCCGTCAGCAACATCATGTCCGTGTTGGAGCGGAATACCGGGCGGGCCGGGCCGGGGCTAGTCACCTTTCCGCGTATGGCTGCGTAAAAGCGCTTCATGCGCTCAGGTTCTGTCAGATAATTCTGAACCGGTCCGTTCAATGGGCTGTTGCCGATTCGAGAAAGCGCGTCGAAGTAGCTCGCCATCCAGCCGTCGTCGCGCGTCAGAAGTTTTTCGAAAAACGCCGCACCTTTCTCCGCAGACGCGCCGACCAGGTCGCTCCACGCCTTTTCCGAACGCGCGCCGCCCGGTACCACCGCCGCTCCGCCGCGAATTTCGAACATCGAGCCGAAGAAATCGAGCACGTGCGCGTACACCTTCAGGCGCGCCGCGGAAACGGAATTGCGCATCGCCACCGCCGTGTCCGGATCGAGTTTCGCCAGCGCCACATACAGCCGGCACAGCGACGGATCGGAGATGAAGTAATCGATAAAATCGCCCTTGTCTCTGCTCGCTTGCCAATAATCGATGTCGTACAGCAGCGGAATGCGCGCCGGCTGATAATCGAACGTGAACGGCCGGTTGGTGCGCAGCGCCTGTTCGAGCTCGGCCAGCGGAAACCCCGAGTCGATGGTCAGAAAGGCGCGCGACGCGTTCACCGTTTCCAGCACCACGTCGGAGCCGCAGCCCCCCCGCATCCGGTAACCGATCACGCGCAGCAGATCGCCGGTCTGGGTGGAATCGCAGGTTTCGATCTCGATCACTTTCTTGTTGCCGCTGATCCGGTCGAGCTCGCGCGCCTGTGAAAGATAACGCACCACCAGCTTCAAATATTCCGTCATTTCCAGCGCTTCATTCGAATTTCCCGCCTGGTAGCCGTTGGTGACCACGTTGCGGGCGAGCGCCGGGAGCAGATCCTCCGGTTTCAGATCGGGCGACAGCGCGGCCATGCGCGCGAAGGATCGCAGCGGACCGGGAATCTGAATGTAGGAGTGCGGCACGGCGTTGGGAGGAACATCGTGCGCGAATTCCAGCCCCTTGCCGCCTTCGGCGCGATAATCTTCGAGATCGCGCTCCGCCGCCGCCCGATCGCCCTCGATCAGGTCGAGCATCGCCAGCCGGCGCGCCACCGCCGCCCGCTCGGCCGCGGGCGCGTTCGAGCTTTTCAGGAGCTGCGCCAATTTGCGATATTCCGCGCGTGCGCCGGGGTCGCGGTGGCGATCGAGAAACTCGGCGTAGGACCGGATCGCGGTTGGATCGTTCGGCCGTTCCGCGGCGGCCCGCGCCAGGCGGTCGTGCGCCTCGGCGGCCTGGTCCTTCATTTCCAGCTGCCAGGCTCCGGAAGCCGGATCTTGCGCAGCCATGGGTGCAACGGCGCTCCCCGGCACCGTTACGAATAAGAGCAGATCAATCCACTTCGCTCGGGTGAGTCGCATCCCTCTGACTCCTCCACTTGGCTTTATACTCTATCATTCTTGGAGCAGCGCGCGCGTGGTGCGCTCTATCCCCGGCCACGAATCAGAGATGCGCGAAGGATCAAAACATTTCGGCCGGGACGGTGTTCTTACCTTCGTCGTCCGGGGACTCTGTATCACCACCGGGAAGCGCTTGACTCAAAACTGGAGGGAATTACCGACCATGAAGAAGACACTCGTTCGCTTTGGACCGTGGGCCTTGCTGCTGTGCCTGGGAACGGTCGCCACGCCGCGGTTCGCCAACACCGCGCCGGCTCCGGAATATCCTCATATTCGCGCCGCCGTGAACGAACTGCGCGAAGCCCGGAATGAGCTGCAGCACGCCGCTCACGATTTCTGCGGCCATCGCGCCGATGCGCTGCGGGACACGGATGTAGCCCTCAAGCAGCTCCAGGAAGCCGTCCGCTGCGCCAACAAATAGCGGCGGAGCACTCTAGGAGGTTGCTGAAAAACTCCTCGGCGAACCCGCGGCCTGACGGCCAGGGCTGTATGGCCCACGGCGATTCAACGATTTCAGGAACAGCCCTGCCCGTGAGGGCGGGGGTAGCTGGAGTTTTTCAGCACCCTCCTAGAGCCCACAGGGAGCGGTTTCAAACAAATCAACGCACCCTTCAGGCACTATCCGGCTGCGCCTCGTAACGTTTCTGGTAAGCTGGTACTAAGCCTTCTATGGTCCTAAGGATCAGGCTTCGTCGGGGTCGGCCGATTCAGCGTAAAACGGGAAAAAACCGTCACGTCGCGGCAGCGGCGGCGGCGCTGCTCATTCCTTTAGCTTTGATGGCTTACGTGCTTGGATTCTGGAGGCTTGCCTCCGACATGGGCATCGCGGGCGAGTTCGGATTCTCTGGAATCCTGTCGCACTGGCAGATCTGGATCCCCATGGGTGCACTGTTCCAGTTCGCCTCGGCGGTATTAAATAAGTATGCCAAAGGCGCGGAATTGAACGTTCCGCGAATCCTGACGCTCCCATCGTTCCCGGCGCGGCTCCGCAAGACGGCGGTCGAGGAACACAAAATCCGCTCGCGCTGAATCGTGGTTAACCGGATCGGTCAGCGGCGATCGGGTTGAACCACCTAAGCCCTAAATGCAGGTTTGAGAATCGCTCAAAATCATAATCGGTCGACGCGATCCGCGCCTTGTATTCGATCGCGAGCGCGGCTAAGTGCGCGTCCGTCGTCAGATTTCCGCCCGTGCCGAGGCGTTCGAGCAGGCGGAAAAGGATGGCGCCGTGATCTTCCCCCGGAATGAGGATCTCAACGCCCGGCGCGTCCAGCCACTCCCGCACCGTCGAAACCGCGGACTGCACCGAATAGGGACGCGCCGCAATGCCGCGCCGGGTGGTCAGCCTGATAAATCCAAGCATGACCGCCCACGCGAGACCGACCGGTTCGGACCCGGTGAGAACCTCGGCCCACCAGGCCTTTGCGGCGCTGTGCTCCCGTGTATCGCTGTTGTAAGCGTGCACCAGGATATTGATATCCGGGATAATCATCGCCGCAACTTTCGAAGAGAATCTTCGACCTCCAGATCATCCAGGAGCTGATTCATTTTGTTGAGATCGATACCCGCGGCGAACCCGAACGAGTGGGGCCGCAGCTTGAACGGTGCACGGGATTTACGCGTTTCCGTTTTGAGGCCCGCGCGGAGCGTCTGATTCACGGCTTCCTTCAATGTGAGCCTCTCCTGAACCATCCGCCGCCTTAGCTTCTGCGCCACATCCGGATCGAGCGTCAGAGTTGTTCGCATCAAGGCATCATAGCACATCAGATTATTGATGTCTTGACATCAGCCTTGAAACGGATATAATGGTGCGCCATGAAACTTTGGTTCATCGCCGCCCTCGCGGCCGCCTGTTTCGCCCAGGAAACGCCCACCGAACGCGCGGCCGCGCAGGATGTTCTCCTCAAGATGTCGGCGCTCGAAAAATCGCTCGACGTGCCCACCATCGTCGAGCGCCTGACCGCCGGCAATCCGGCCCGCGACCAGGTGGTCGCGCGGGCCAAGGAGCTCATGGACAAAGACCTGATCGCGATGGCCGACGATATCACGCGCCATCCCGAAATCGGGTTCGTGGAGCATCGCTCCATCGCGATTCTGACGAATTATCTTAAAGAGCACGGCTTCGAAGTCACCCTGGGCGTGGGGGGACTCGAAACGGCGTTCATCGCGCGATACAAAAACAATCGCGGTGCGCCGAATCTCGGCGTGATTCTCGAATACGATGCGCTGCGCGGCACCAAGGGTCCGTTTCACGGCGATCAGCACAGCGCCCAAGGCCCCGTGGGGATGGCTGCCGCCATCGCGCTCGCCGAATACATCGACCAACACCAGGTTCCCGGCAGCGTCATCGTGATCGGCACGCCGGGCGAGGAAATGATGCCGCCCAACGCGAAAACGCAGATGTTTGAAGCCCATGTCTTCGACGGGATCGATATCCTGGTGCGCAGCCATTCCACCAGCGCGACCTCGCGGCCCGGCGCGGGTTTCGGCACCTGCTGCCTGAATATCGACGGCGTGAAATATATTTTCAGCGGCGCCCCGTCCCACCAGATGACGCCATGGGCCGGACGCAACGCGCTTGAAGCCGTGATTCACCTGTTCAACAACATCGACGCGATGCGCTCGACCATCCGTCCGGAGGCGCGCATTCAGGGCGTGATCACGGAAGGCGGCGCGGCGCCGAACGTGGTGCCCGATCGCGCGGTGGCCGATTTTTACGTGCGCTATCCCGATGAAGTGTATCTGAAGCAGGTGAAGGAATTCGTGGACAATGCCGCGCGGGCAGCCGCGCTCGCGACGGGGACCAAAGTCAAAATCGACAACTACGGCGAGGATCGCGACGGAATTTCAGAAGCCTCGCTCGCCGAAGTCGGCTTCGCGTACATGAAGAAATACGGCG
>JASHWA010000067.1 GCA_030044325.1 Bryobacteraceae bacterium | reverse complement strand
CAAGCGGCACACCTGGTCGTGGCTGTCGATATTTCCCAGCACCCAGCCGCCGCCGTGAAAATAGACCAGCGCCGGCGCGGGCCGAGCGATGTCCGGCGTGTAGACGCGGATGGAAATTTCGCCGGCCGGACCGGGGATTCGCATGTCCCGAACCTGGTGGACGGGTTCGACGCCCGCCATTTGCTTGCGCATTTCGAGGAACATCTGGCCCCGGGCGCGCGCGGCCTCGACGGTCATCGTTTCGACGCCGGGCATGGTGGTGATTCCGATTAAATCCAGGATCATTCTTGCTTGCGGATCGAGTGGCATGGTGGCCGCTATCTTACTAAATTCGCGAGCGGGACACGTTGCAAACGGCGACAAGCCAAATTCGACGGGCGCTGAGCGGATCGGCTCCCATTGACATTCAGCCTCCAGCTTACATAAGCTTGCGGATACATCGTCACGGAAGAGGAAAACGCATGCGACGCACGATTGGCCTGCTTGTTCTCGCGCTACCCTTGGGAGCCGATCAGCTTCCCTACCAGAAGCCGCCCCAGGAAATCCTCAACATTCTAAACGCTCCGGCGCTGCCGGTGCTAAGCGTCAATCCGACGCACACCTACGCGACGCTGTCGCAATCGGCGCGCTATCCGGGAATCGACGAAGTCTCGGCGCCGATGCTGCGGCTGGCGGGGATTCGAATCGATCCGAAGACCAACGGTTTGCACCTGGCGCCGTTCAGCACGGCGATTACGCTGGTGAAGCTGCCGCAGGGAACCAAGATCGCCGTCGCGCTGCCGGCGCATGCACGCGCGAGCGCGCTGCACTGGTCGGCGAACGGCAAGATGTTCGCGTTCACGAATACCACGCCGCTCGGAATCGAGCTGTGGATCGGAGATCCGTCGACGGGAAAAACGCACCAGATCGCCGGGCTGAAACTGAACGCCGTGCTGGGCGATCCGATCGAGTGGCTGCCGGATAACCGAACGCTGCTGGTGAAGGCCGTGAAAGAGAAGCGGGGATTGCCTCCGGTTGAGGCGCGCGTTCCCAAGGGTCCCACGGTGGAAGAAAGCGACGGAAAGGCGCAGGGCGTCGCGACGTTCGAGGATATGCTGAAGGACCCTCACGACGAGGATCTGTTCGAATATTACGCGACCGCGCAGCTCGTGAGCGTGGACGCGGTTGCGGGTACCGCACAGCCGATCGGGAAACCGGGAATCCTCGACGAGGTTTCGCCATCGCCCGACGGCAAGGACATCCTGATCACGCGCGAGCACCGGCCCTTCAGCTATTTGCACCCCTATCGCGAATTCCCCAAGGATGTGGATGTCTGGACCCCGGCGGGCGCGATGGCGTATCACGTAGCGAGCATTCCGTTGCCAGCCAACGTTCCGATCGGCGGCGTAGAGACGGGCCCGCGCGGAATCCGCTGGATGCCGAACCAGCCCGCGACTCTTTTCTGGGTGGAGGCGATGGACGGAGGCAACCCGCGTGAAAAGGTTCCGCACCGCGACCGCATGGTCGCGATCCAGGCTCCGTTCAAGGGCGAAGCTGGCGAGATTTTCAAGACGCAAGAGCGCTTTTCGGGAATTCAGTTCGGAAAAGATTTTGCGCTGATTTCCGATCAGGGCCGCGTGACGCACCTGCTGCGGACGTTCGAGATCGATCCGAACAAGCCGAACGAGGAAGGAAAGCTGATCTGGAGCCGCAATTCGCAGGACCGGTATAAAGATCCGGGAAGGCCGGTGGAGCGGCGCGCAGGCGGCCGTGGAGCTTTCGCCGGTGGGTTCGGACGGGGCGGCGGGGAGTCGCTGTTGCTGCAAAGCGGTTCCGACATTTTGCTGCAGGGCGAGGGCTCGTCGGAAAAGGGCGACCATCCGTTCCTCGATCGCTTCAACCTCGAAACGAAACAGACCGAAAGGATTTTCGAGTGCCCCCCGGATAAATACGAAACGGTGGAGGCGGTGCTCGACGATCAGGCCAAGAGCTTCATCACGCGCCGCGAAAGCGCCACGGAGCCGCCCAATTATTATCTGCACGTCAACGGGAAAGAGACAGCGCTGACCGAGTACAAAGATCCGGCGCCGGTGGTTCGCAAAATCACCAAACAACTGGTGACTTACAAGCGCGCCGACGGAGTGGAGCTTTCGATGGAGCTGTATCTGCCGCCGGACTACAAGCCGGGGACGCGCCTGCCCGCGGTGATGTGGGCGTATCCGCGCGAGTATGACGATGCGAGCATCGCGGGCCAGGTGACCGGCTCGCCGAATCGGTTCACGACCATCACCGGATATTCGGAGCTGTTTTTCCTGCTGGACGGCTACGCGGTGCTGGACAATGCGGCCATGCCGGTGGTGGGATCGATCGAGGTGGTGAATAACACTTATGTCGATCAGGTGGTGGCGGACGCGAAGGCTGCCATCGACAAGGCCGCGGAAATGGGCGTGATCGACCCCAACCGCGTGGGAGTCGGCGGGCACAGCTACGGCGCGTTCATGACGGCGAATCTGCTGGCGCACTCGACCCTGTTCCGCGCGGGGATCGCGGAAAGCGGGGCGTACAACCGGACGCTCACTCCCTTCGGATTCCAGAGCGAGCGCCGGACGTTTTGGGAAGCCAAGGACACCTACGAACGCATGTCACCGTTCTTTTTCGCCGACAAGATCAAAGATCCGATTCTGTTGATCCACGGCGAAGCGGACGATAATTCCGGGACGTTCCCCATTCAGAGCGATCGCATGTACCAGGCGATTCGCGGAAACAAGGGAACGGTGCGTTTGGTGTTTCTGCCGGACGAAGCGCACGGCTACCGCGCCAAGGAGACCATCGAGCACGTATTATGGGAGAAGTTCCGGTGGTTCGACAAGTACGTGAAGAACGCACCGGCGCAGTCTACGGGAGCAGAACGTAATTGACGAGATTGCTCTGGTTGGTATTGGTATTTCCGGCGTTGGGGCAAACGCCCGCGGCTCCGGCGGCGGATTCGCTCGAGCAGACCGCGAATAAACGCACGCAGGAATGGGACAAGCTGGCCACGGGGCTGGAGTCGAAAATCGCGCGGATGCTGCCGTGCGATCCGCGGGTGCGCGACGCGCTTCAGGAGGTGAGCCGCGCCTCGGACGCGCGCCTGGCGGCGGTGTCACGCTATCTCGAAGCGGCGCAGGCGCAAGCGAAAAACGATGTGGGAAAGGCCCGCCAGGCGCTCGCCGAGCAGCAGGCAGCGGCCAAGGATCTGGAGACCGAGCGCACCGAAGCCGAGCAGGAGCGTGCCGCCATCGACGGTGAGATCGCCAATCTGGCGGAAAGCGCGAAGCGGCGCGAGGCGCTCGACGACGCGCGGAAAAAACTGCAGGAGATTCGCGCCAAGATCGAGGCGCGGATCGGAGGAGCCCAGCAGGAGGCCGCGCGGCGCGCCGCGCTGATCGCATCGCTCGAGGAACTGCAGACGGGGTATGATGCGCGCCAGAAAGCGATCGCCGCGGAGATCTCGGCTCTCGCGTCGGAAACGGCGCGGTGGGGCGAATACTACGCGACCCGGCTGGCGCGCGCCCAGACGGAATGCTCGATCACCAATCCGGGGGCGCCTCAGCGGAAGAAGCCATGAAGCGGAATGCACTGACGCTGATGGTGATCGCGTGCGCGCTCGCGCAGACTTCGCGGGACGCTTATCGCGAGGCATACCGGGCCTGGCGCCAGAGCGATCCGAACCTGGAGCAGGATGCCGGATCGGCGGGCGCGGGCCTGGGGCCGCGAGCCGAAAAGACCGCCGCCGAAGCCGCGCGATACGGAGCAGCGCGCTCGGAATTTTTGCAGCAATTGGCTTCGAACCAGGAAACCCGGCTCGCGTGGCTCGAAACGCCGCCGGACGCTCCCTCGGCGATGATCGATGAGACCGCGGCGAGCCTGGTCGCATCGGAAACGCGCGCGGTGAAGCGCAATGTCGATACGTTCGCGGCCGATCCCGATCCCGGGATCAAGGACCTGCGCACGATGCTGCAGCGCGAAAACGCGGCGTTGGTGGCCCTGGCCGTGGCGATGGGAGAGCGGCGGCGCGCGGCGGAGGACGTGAAATCGGCGAACTCGCGGGCGGCCGAGTCGCAGTTGAAGGCAGTGGATCAGTATCACGCAGTGGAGCAGGATCTGCGGCAGGCAGGCGCGGACGCAGGCGCGGAAACGCTCGCGTGGGCGCAATACTATCGTTTGCTCGCCGATGGCGCGCGCGGGGTGAGCGCACCGGATTCGAATCCTACGGCCGCGGCCGCGACGCCCGAACCTTCATCGGCCGAGACGGCGCCCAAAGCGGTGATCGCGGCGCTTCCGCTGGCGCGCTACACCGGCGCGTGGACGTTCCCGATGACGGGCGGGTTGTTCCACGGCCCGCAGCCCGAATTCGTGGACCTGGTGGTGCATGAAGAAAACGGCCACGCCGACGGAACGCTGTTCGCGCGCTTCCAACTGCCGCCGGGAAGTCCGGGAGATCCGGTGCTGCGGTTCGACTTTTCGGGCGAGTTCCAGAACGCGCGCAGGCAGGTGTTCCATTTGACGACCAGTGATGGCGCCAAGGGCACCATCGATCTGATCCCCGGCCCGGCATTCAATCTGCTCGAGGTGAATTTCGAGACCGAGGCCAAACCGGGCAAGGTCCATCAGGGAAATATCCTGCTGGTGAAGAAATAAAACCCTGGGCTCACGTCTTCGTGTGAAATTACCCGCGGCATCACTGCCGCGGCTCGCATGGATCTTCAAG
>JASHWA010000066.1 GCA_030044325.1 Bryobacteraceae bacterium | reverse complement strand
TCGGCGGCGTGCTTTTCGGCGTAAGAGGCTCAAGGGAAATGGCTTTTGACGAGCTTGCGCCGGGTGACGACGGGCGTTCGTGGGACCCGGCCGCGCCCGCGCGCCCTCCTGACGTGGCGCTCGCCGTTCGCCAGCAGCTTGTAAAACTATGGAACGAATTGAAATCGATGCCCAAGCGCTGGGTAATTCCGTTCCTGCTGAATCCGCCTGTAATGAAAGGAGCTGGCGGCCGGAAACCGCGGGGCGAAGCGCTCGACGACGGTCCGGATCGCGGCGAAGTGGCCGTTTTTACCGCGAACGGGATCGCTACGGTTTCAGAAATCGATGATATTGTTGGATTTACTCACGAACACTACGTTCTTTTGTGGGCTGACCTGCAGATCGTCGCTCGCGGCGGTCCGACGCTTGAATCCGTTGCCGATGCGCGTGTCCGGTTTGCCGTCATCTGGAACCTATTACCGCTGGATGATATTGTAATTGCAAAGGTTATGGGTCTTGAATCGACGCAGAAAGTGATCAATCTGAGGATGGTCGCCAAGAATCATCTGGCCAAGGCGCTGGTTGACGCTGGAATTCCGAAAAAAAGCGGGCCCGGTTACTAATATGAACACCCCCGCCGCGCCATTACCGGGTGGAGGCGAATATGTCGACCACTCACATTAGCCGCGAACAACTGAATAGTTACCGGAATCGCGCGCTCTTGCCTCAAGAGCTGGTCGGGGTGGACGCGCACCTGGCACGATGCCAGGAATGCCGCGACGAGCTGAGCGCGCTTGCGTCCCTCTCGGCTTCCACGATTTCGGCGGTGCGCGAAGCCCGCTTCGAGCACATTTCTTACGAACAGATGGACGCCTGGGTCGAAAACACGCTCGATTCGACCGAGCGGGAGCTGGTGCTTTCGCATATCGGGCTGTGCGCGCCCTGCGCGCGCCAGCTACAGGCGTATGAATCCTACGCGCCGGCGATGAGCGCTCCCATCGTCACGCCGGCGCAACCCGTCGCTTCGCTGGGCGAAAGGCTGCGCGCGTGGTTGCGCATGCCGCAGGTGGCGATGATCGCCGCGGCGGTGGCCGTGGTCGCGATCGTCAGCCCGTTCATGACGCGAGATTCGAACCAGGCGCTGACCCGAGCGCAGCTTGAAGCGCTGCCCGATGCGGTGCGCGGTTCGGCGCGGGAAGTGATCGACTCGAATTCGGCCGAGCGGCCCGAATCGCTCGCAGGACTTGCGCCCAACAGCGATGCGAGCCTGCAATATCCGGTTTCCGAAATGGTCGAAGAGCGGCAGCCGATTCTGCGGTGGGCGCCGTTTGCGTCATCCTATTCGGTCAGTATCTTTGATTCGGCCGGCCGCGAGGTCGGGCACAGCGGAATGATCAACACCACGCATTGGCTGGTTCCGACGCAGCTCGAACGCGGCGGCGAATACACCTGGCGCATCCAGGCGAACGGCCGGACGCGAGAAGCCTCGTTCCGTGTGTTGAACGAATCGAGCGAACAGAAACTCGATCAGGCGCGCGCATCGGGCGCAGGCTCGCTCGCCATCGGCGCGGTCGCTGAGCACATGGGTTTGCTCTCGCTCGCGCAGCAGGAGTTCCAGAGCGCGAAGCGCGAGCAGCCGCAGTCCAAAGACGCCGCAAAATTGCTGGACCACGTGAACGAACTGCGCGGACGGTAAGAGATCAGCCGGGAATCAACGCTAACGATTCGTGTTCATCCCGCGTGCATTCCGAACCTATTGCTCCGGCTTGAACTCGGCGCGAACTTGGGCACCGGCGGTGAGCGAATCGGGCGGATTGACGATCACTGCGTCATCGGGGGACAGGCCGCTGCTCACTTCCACCTCCGTTCCGAAATCGCGGCCGAGCGTTACCGGAACCAGGTCGGCCTTCCCGTCTCGAACGATGCCCACGCGCAGATTCTCGGCCCGGAAAATCAGCGCCGTCACAGGAATGATCAGCGCCGGAGTGCCGGCCTGCAGCTTTAGGTGAACTTCCGTAAACGCGCCGGGCATGAGCACGCCGGATTTGTTGTCGATATCCACTTCGGTGAGCAGGGTGCGCGTACTCGGGTCGATCGCGTTGGTGTTCCGCGCGATTTTTCCTACAAACTTGCGGCCCGGAAATTCGATCAACGTCAGGTCCGCCGTCACGCCGGGAATCGCGGCCTGCGAATTGATCTGCGGCACGCTGACGAACACGCGCAGCTTGTCGATCGCCGCCATGTGGAACAGCTCCTGTGCCGCTCCTCCGTTGCCCGCGTTGACGAGCTGCCCGATATCGGTGTTGCGTCCGGTGATCACGCCGTCAAACGGCGCGGTCACCTTTTCGAATCCGACCAGTTCCTCCAGGTGCTTCACGTTGGCATCCGCGGCGGCGACCGTGGCTTTATCCGCCTCATACGCGCCGATCTCGTTATCGACGCTCTGCTTGTCGATCGCGTCCAGCTTGAGCAGGCTCTGATAGCGTTCCATGGTGAGCTGCGCCAGCTTCAGATCCGCCTGCGCCGTGGCGAGCTGCGCGCGCGCCTGGTAGAGCTGCTGATCGACTTCCGGCGATTCGATCTCCGCCAGAAGCTGGCCGGTTTTAACGCGCGCTCCGATATCGAAGTACCACTTTTTCAAATATCCGCTGGTGCGGGCGTAAATGGGCGCATCCACGAACGCCTGAATGTTGCCGGGCAGCACGATTTCATCCTTGAGCGCGCCGCGCTTGGGATGGATCACGCCCACTGGTGGAATCGACTGCGCGATGGTCTCCTGTTTTACGATGGCGGCCGCGCGGATGCGCGAATTGATCCCGCGCACCACGATCGCGCTCACCACGAGCAGGGCAATCACCACCAGAAGAACGAATTTAAGAATGCGAGCCATTTCGGTTACGGATTCTGCGGCTTCGGCGCCCGATGCAACAGACTGAACACTACCGGTACAAAGAATAGCGTAGCAACTGTTGCGAACATCAGGCCGCCGATCACTGCGCGGCCCAGCGGAGCGTTCTGCTCGCCGCCTTCGCCGAGGCCCAGCGCCATGGGAACCATTCCGATAGTCATAGCGAGCGCGGTCATCAGCACCGGCCGGAAGCGCACGAATCCGGCGTCGAGCGCGGCCTGCTGCGGCGTTTCCCCGGCGGCTAACCGTTCGCGCGCGAAGCTCACCACCAGAATGCTATTGGAAGTCGCCACGCCCACGCTCATGATCGATCCCATCAGCGCGGGCACGCTGATGGTGGTGTGCGTCGCGAACAGGAACATCACGATCCCGGCGAGTGCGGTGGGCAGCGCGGTAATGATGATGAACGGATCGAGCCAGGACTGGAAATTCACGACGATCAGCGCGTACACCAGCACAATCGCCAGCGCCAGGCCGCCCAGCAGGCCGCTGAAGGAGCTGCGCATGGTCTCGATCTGCCCGCGCACAGTCAACGTCGAGCCGCGCGGCAGCTTTTTGCGGTTCGCCTCGATGATGCGGTCAAGATCACGGGCGACGGCGCCCAGGTCGCGATCCTGCGCCGAGCCGAAAATGTCCACCACGCGCTGAATGTTGTAGTGCGAAACCAGCGCGAGTCCCGCGCCGCGGCTGGTGGTGGCGACGTCGCCCAAAATCTCCGGCCGCACCATCTTCGCCGCGGTGATGGGAATGTTGCGGATGTCCTCGAGCGAGGTCAAATCGTACTGCGGCGCCTGCGCCACCACCGAATAGCTCACGCCGTTGCGCGGATCGAGCCAGAATTCGGGGGTGGTCTGAAAACTTCCGCCCAGCGACACCAGCGCACTGTCGGCTACGTCAAGCTGCGTGTACCCGCTCTCCTCCGCCTTGGTGCGGTCGACCGTGATGTGAATCTTGGGCTGATCGAAGGGCTGGTGCACGCGCAGATCCACCGTTCCCGGAATGGTGTGAAGCTGATCGAGCAGGTTATCCGCGAACTGGCGCGTCTGCTCGGAATTCTGCCCGCTGACCTGCACGTCGATGGGCGCGGGAAGACCGAAATTCAATATCTGGCTGACGATGTCGGCCGGAATGAAGTAGAACAGAACACCGGGGAATTCGCGCGGAAGGCGGTCGCGAATCTGGCGGATGTACTCGTCGGTGGGTTTGTGATTCTCGTTGAGCGAAACCAGGACGTCCGCATCCATGGTGCCAATCGGCGCCGAGGTGCTGTACGCCATGTTGATCGAGCTGTACGGCAAACCGATGTTGTCCACAATGCTCGAAAGCTCCTCGGGAGGGATGATGCGCTTGATCGAAGCTTCCACCAGGTCGCCTAGCTTGGCGGTTTCCTCGATGCGCGTGGCGGATTTGGCGCGGAAGTGCAGATCGAAGCGGCCCGCGTCGGTGGACGGAAAGAAATCCTGGCCGAGCCACGGGATCAGCAGAAAAACGGCGCAGCTCGCGGCGAGAAACGAGGGCAGAAACAGCCAGCGATGCCGGATGCACAGCGCCAGCGTTGCGCGGAACGAATCGCGGGTTCGTTCAAGAAAATGCTCGAATAGACGCTGGATGCGCGCCGGAATGTTCCAGGCCGCGGGCGCGGGGCCGTGATCGTGCTCGTCATGCGGCTTGAGCAGATACATCGCCAGCGTAGGAACCAGCGTGCGCGACAGCAGATACGACGCGAGCATCGCGAACACCACCGCTTCCGCCAGCGGAATAAAAAGATAACGCGCGACTCCGGTCAAAAAAAACATCGGCAGGAACACGATACAGATGCACAGCGTCGAAACCAGCGCGGGCACCGCGATCTGCCGCGCGCCTTCGAGAATTGCCGGGACGACCTCCGAATTGTGCCCCAGGTTGCGATGGATATTTTCGATTTCGACCGTCGCGTCGTCCACCAAGATTCCGACGGCGAGCGCCAGCCCTCCCAGCGTCATGATGTTGATCGTCTCGCCGAGCGCGCTCAGCACGATGATCGAGGTGAGAATCGAAAGCGGGATCGACACCGCGATGATCAGCGTGCTGCGCCAGCTTCCCAGAAACAGCAAAATCATGACCGCGGTGAGACACGCCGCGATGATCGCCTCGCGAACAACTCCATTCACGGCGGCGCGTACGAAAATCGACTGATCGTTGATGGGATCGATCTTCAGCTCCGGCGGCAGCGTCGCCGCGATCGCCGGCAGCGCCTCCTTCACTTCCCTCACGATGTCCAGCGTGGAAGTCTTGCCCACCTTCATGATCTGCATCAGGACGCCGCGCTGCCCGTCGCGCCGCACCACGTTGGTCTGCGGCGAGAATCCGTCGCGCACGTGGCCGATGTCGCGAACATAGATGGTGGTGTTGTTCACCGACTTGATCGGCAGGTCGTTCATCTCCTGCACGTGCACCGGGCTGCTGTTCAGATCCACGTCGTATTCGAACTGCCCGATCTTGGAAGTGCCCGCGGGAAGAATCAGGTTCTGCGCGGCGATGGCGCTGACCACGTCGGCCGGCGAAACGCCTTTCGACTGCATCAGGTCCTGGCGAATATCCACCATCACCTGGCGCTGTTTTCCCCCGAATGGCCACGCGATCGCCGCGCCCTGCACGGTAGCGAGCGAAGTGCGGATCTGTTGCGTAGCGTAATCGAAGAGTTGCTGCTCGCTCAGGCCCTTTCCGGAAAGACCCAGTTGCAGGATCGGCACGCTCGACGCGCTGTAGACCAAAATGTAGGGCGGAATCGTCCCCGGCGGCATCTGCCGCACGCTCGACTGGGCGAGCGCGGTGACCTGCGCCACGGCCATTTCGATCCTCACGTTGGGGTGGAAGAAAATCTTGACGATGCTGCGCCCGTTCACCGTCTGCGATTCGATGTGCTCCATATCCTGCACCGAGGTGGTGAGCCCGCGCTCGAATCCCGTGGTGATACGTTCCTCCATCTCCTCGGCGTTGAGGCCGGTGTAATTCCACAGAACCGCGACGATGGGGATATTGACGTCGGGAAAGATATCGACGGGTGTTCGCTGAATGACCAGCGGACTGATGATGAGGATCAGCAGCGCCACCACGACGAACGTGTACGGCCGGTTGAGCGCGACTCGAACAATCCACATACCGCGATATTTTTATGGTAGTGCCGGAACTGGCTCCGATGCGTAAGCCATTCGGCAGATCGTATTCTCCCTTACAAGCCGGCAATAAACTTTGCCGACGCCTGCATTACCGCTTCTCTTTGATCGAAATGCGCAGAATGGCGGCAATCGGGCAGCTTTAATAACTCCACTCGCGGCGATTGGCGGGCGATGCGCTCGATATGCTCCATGCTTCCGTATTCGTCGTCGATGCCCTGAATCGCGAGGATGGGGCAGGCGATTTTCGGCAGGAATTCTTCGATGTTCCAGGCGCGAAAGGTCGGGCGCAGCCAGATTTCGCACCACCCGCGAAAAGTCGCGTCGGGATCCCGGTGATAACGCGCCAGCTTCGCGCGCAAAGCGCCCGAACTGAAGTTCCGCTCGGCCAAGCCGATGCTGTCAATCGCCATTTGTTCGATGAAAACGTGCGGCGCGAGCACGATCGCCCCGCGTGCCGCATGGGTGCCGGCATAAATCAGCGCGATCGACCCTCCGTCGCTGTGGCCGAACAGGATCGGCCGCTCGAGGTTCAGCTTGCTCAAAAGATCGGGCAGGGTTTCGAGCGCCTCATGGTGCATGAAGTACGGCCCGAAGGGGGCCGCGAGCCGGTCCGAGTTTCCGTAGCCGTAACGCGAATAAATCAGCGCGCCGCATCCGGTCCGTTGCGCGAGCGCGCGAGGAAAATCCTTCCACATCGCTACGGATCCGAGCCCTTCATGCACAAAAACAATCACCGGATCGCCGGGGATGGTTTCGTATTCGAGCCTATGCCCGCCCGCTTCGATAAAGCTCGTCACGTGGAATGCTAGCGCGCGATGGATTTTATTTGAAGATATTCTTCGAGGCCATACAATCCCATTTCGCGCCCGATGCCCGATTGCTTGTACCCTCCGAATGGCGCGAGCGGATTGTAGCGCCCGCCGTTCACGTCCACCTGCCCGGTGCGCATGCGCCGCGCGACGCGCATCGCGCGCTCGGCATCTCCGCTCCACACGCCGCCCGCCAGGCCGTAGATCGTATCGTTGGCGATGCGCACGGCTTGGTCTTCGGAATCGTAGGGCAGAATCGAAAGGACCGGGCCGAAAATCTCCTCCTGCGCGATGGTCATCGGCGATTGGACGTCGGCGAAGACCGTCGGCTCGACATAATAGCCTTTGGAGAATGCCGGCCGCCCGCCGCCGACCACCAGTTTCGCGCCTTCGGCTTTCCCTTTTGCGATGTAGCCTTCGACGCGCTCGCGCTGCGCAGCCGAAATCAGCGGCCCCAGCCGGGTATTGGGATCGAGCGGATCTCCTACAGTCAAACCGGCGAGAGCTTTTTTCGCCAGGTCGATCGCATCCTGTTGCCGCGCCCGCGGGACCACCATCCGCGTCCAGGCTGAGCACGTCTGCCCCGAATTGAGCATCGCGTTGCGGGCACCGCTGGGCACCGCTTTCTCGAAAGGCGCGTCGTCCAGGATGACGCACGCCGATTTTCCGCCCAGCTCGAGCGTCACTTTCTTGATCGAATCCGCCGCGAGCGCCGCGACGCGTTTTCCGGCGCGCACCGAGCCGGTGAAGCTGACCAAATCGATCAGCGGATGCGTAGCGATCGCTTCGCCGACCACGGGTCCGTAGCCGTTGACGATATTGAGCACGCCCGCCGGCAGCCCGATCTCCAGCGAGGCTTCGGCCAGCAGCATGGCGTTGAGCGGCGCAAGCTCGCTCGGCTTCAAAACGACGGTGCACCCGGCCGCCAGCGCCGGCGCGACCTTCGCCATGATCTGGTGCAGCGGATAGTTCCACGGCGTGATGGCGCCCGCCACGCCGCCGGCTTCGCGCACCACCAGCGAGTTTCCGATTTCGTGCTCCAGTTTCGCTTCGCGCAGCAGTTTCGCGTAGCTGGATGTGACCGTGACGGGAAGTCCCGCTTGAATCGACGTCGCGATCGAAATCGGCGAGCCGACCTCCATGGCGATCGTGCGCGCGATCTCGTCGGTGCGCTTTTTCAAAGCCTCGGCGAGCCTGTCCAGCCAATCGGCGCGCTCCTCGCGCGGCGTCGCCGACCAGGAATCGAACGCCTTTCGAGCCGCGTCAGCCGCCGAGTTCACGTCGGCGGGAGTTCCTTCCGGAATCGAGCCGATCACCTCTTCGGTCGACGCGGAGAGAACCTCAATTTTGCTGGAGCCGGCAGGGTCGTGCCAGCGGCCGTCGATGAAATGTTCCGAGTAGTGCATCGAGCGCAGGATAGCAAAACGCGCTGAGTGAACGGCTGGACTTTATCAGGATCCAGGCCGAGAGCGCTACTTCAAAAACCTTTGACCTGCCCGCTCAGCGCTTCTTCCATGCTGATGTGGTTCGTATCGAGCGTGGTGCCCATCGCCTGGTCGAGGCTGACCTTGGCTTTGGCGTAGGCGTCCTGCGCCTGGACCATCGCCAGCCGCGCCGTGAGCACGTCGCGCTGATCGAGGACCACGTTGTACGCCGTCGAAACGCCTACATTGAGCTTCTTCTGCTCCGCGTCGAGCTTCACCACGGCCAGCTGCAACGCCTCGCGCGCCGCTGCGACCTGTTGTTTCGATTGCACCGTGGCGATGAACGCGTTTTGCACGTCCACCTCCACCTGGCTCTTGGTCCGCACCAGCGTGTCCTGTGCCTGGCGCAGCTCCAGCCGCGAGCGCACGTTGTCGGCCTGCGCCTGCCGGTTGCGCAGCGGAAAACTGACGGAAACGCCGAAGGCGACCTGCGGATATTTGAAATCCCAGGCGTACACGAAGCTGGTTCCGAACACGTTGTACAGCGACGAGGTCGAAACCAGCGCGAAAACGTTGACGTTCGGCAGCAGGGCGTTCTTAATGAACGGCAGCACGTCTTGCTCGCTCTTGATGTTTCCCTCGGCAACCGCAACGTCGGGCCGGTTGTCCTTGGCGATCACCAGCAATTGATCGAGCGGCAGGAGCTTCTCGTCGCTTGGCTCCGGAAACGCGTCGGTGGCTTCGATTCTCGCCGTGGCGATCGATTCATCCACGTTCCGGGTCAGCAGGCTCTTGAGGGAAAGCTCGGCCACCTGCTCGTTGGTCTGTGCGATCACCAGGTCGCGGCGGCTGGACGCGGCTTGCGAATCCGCGGTGACCACGTCGATCTGCGACATCGCGCCTGCGTCGAATTCCTTGCGGTTATTGGCCGCGAGCTGCACGGCTGCGTCCAGGGCGAGTTGCGATGCGCGCACCGATTCCTGCGCCGCGATCAGGTCCCAATAGGCGTTCTCCGCCGAGGCAAGCGCAGCGATGGTCTGCTGCCGGAACGATTCGCGCTCGATTTTCTGCTCATTCTGCGCGACCTCGATCAGCGCCCGGTTCACTTTGAATCCGAAGCCGTTGACCATCTGCTGGCTGACCGTCGCCGTCCATCCCGGCGTAAACGCGGGGTTGAATAGCAGGTGAAGCTGGTTGGAACTCTGCCGCTGATAGCCCCAGGAAAACGTGATGCTGGTGCCGCTCGAAAAGGCCTGAATGTAGCTGAGCGAGTAAGCGCCGGTGGTGGTGGTCACTTGCGGGATTCCAGCGACGACTTCCGTGTTTAGCGGACTCGAAGTGTGATCCAAACTGGCCTGAAAACTGATCGATGGATCGAAGACGCCCGACGGCCGGATGTTCACGGACGTGGCAGATCCCGTGATTCCGCCCGCGTTCGACGCTCCGCCGCCGGAACCGCCCGCCGTGCCCAGAATGCTGCCGCCTTCTGCGCCTGCGAACACCACGCTGGGGATTACGCTCGCGTCGACTCCGCGCGGGGATGCTCCAGATCGCGACCGCAGCAGATCGGTCTGCGCGATCGACGGATACAGGCGCGCGTTGGCGACGGTAAGGTTATTGGCGATTACCGCCGCAACCACCTGCGCCATGGATAATCGCATGACGCCGTCGTGGACCTCCAGGGTCACGCCGTCCTTCTGGAGATTTGCCTGCGGGACTTTGGCCGGCCTGTATGGTTCCCAGACGTGCGGGAAAACGCGTGCGCCGTTGCTGAAATCCGGAAGCACGGGATTGGACGGCGCATTCTGCGCCCACGCCTGACCCATCGCCCCCGCCAGCCAGGTGGCAGCGAGCCAGCGCGTACCCTTCCAGTTCACCGATTCCCTCCGGGAGGACCGTAAGGAATTGACGGCTTCGCGGTCACGCTTCCAGTCACCGCCTCGTCGAGATTAATATTGTTGCGGTCGAGCGTGGTTCCCATCGCCTGATCCATCGCCACCAGCGATTTCGAGTAGGTATCGAGCGCCTGCACCTCCGCATATTGCGCGGTCACCAGATCGCGCTCCCGAAGGACCACATTGTAAGAAGTGGAAAGCCCGTTGAACAGCCGGATTTTTTCCGCGTCGAGCGAAACCTGCGCCAGCCGTGTCGCCTCGTGCGCCGCCGCGACTTGCTGCTGGCCCTGAATGAGCGCGACCCGCGCCTGCTCCACCTGCAATTTGATCTGATTGCGCGTGCTTTGCTCGCTGACCTCCTGCTGGTTGCGCTCGAGCTGGGCGCGAATCGCATCGGCTTGCGCGGAGCGGTTGCGGATGGACGCGCTGAAGGCCGTGCCGAAGGCCCCTTCCGGATACTTTTCGCTAAAGGTCTCAGTAAGTGAGCCGATCGCGCCTCCCGTCGAGGTGGCATTGTTGCCCGAAAGGCCGGAGCCGGCGAACAGCCCGAACACCGACAGGCTGGGCTTCATGTTGTTGACCGTATAACCGATGGCGATGTCCTGATTCTTGAGATTGTTGTCCGCTTCGTGGATTTCCGGCCGGTTGAGCAGCGCGGTCTTGAGCGCGAACTCCCCGTTGGGAACGTCGCGCTCGCTCGGCTCCGGCATCGCGTCCTTCAAAACAATCTGCGCCGAATCAAGCTTGGAGCTGCCCTTCTTGCTCAGCAGCTGCTTGAGCGTGGTTTCCTGGATTTGGAGATTGGTCTGCGCGGCGATCAAGTCGCGCTGGTTCGACGCCACCTGCGATTGAGCCGTCACCACGTCGATCTGCGATAACGTTCCGGCTTCCTGCTGTCTCTTGGTCTGCTCCAGCAGCTCCTGGCCCGCGGCCAACGCCTTCGCCGTCACCTGCACGTTCAATTGGTACGCCGCGAGGTCGTAATACGCGTTTTCCACCTGCGCGATACTGGTGATCACCTGCTGCCGAAGAACCTCGTGCGCCGTCGCCATATTGTTCCGGGCGACGTAAATGAAGCGCTTGTTGGGCTTGAATCCGAACCCGGCCAGCAGCGGCTGGTTTACACCGATCGACAATCGCGAAGTGACATCGGGATTGAACAGCGTATTTTCCTGCGTCGTGTGCTGATCGAGCGTGCTCAGCGAAACCGAATAGCTGGTGCCTTCCGTAAA
>JASHWA010000642.1 GCA_030044325.1 Bryobacteraceae bacterium | reverse complement strand
GTTCGATCCGCGCATGGGAATTCAAGGCATGGTCACGCGCACCGGCTGGAATGGCGAAACCTGGGGCGCCAACCAGCGTGTGAGCGTGGATGAGGCGCTGCGCATCAACACACTGAACGGCGCCTTCAATTCGCACGAAGAGTCGATGAAGGGCTCCATCAGCGCGGGGAAACTTGCGGATTTCGTGGTGCTCGCCGAGGATCTCCATACCGTCGATCAGAGCAAGATCAAGGACATCGAGATCGCGCGCACGGTGATCGGCGGAAAGACGGTGTACCAGGCGTAGCCTCGACACCGAGCCGCGGCCCGAGGGAGCGGTCTAATAAATGTCCAAAACAATCATCTTTCGATCCGCTCGCGTGTTCGACGGCGAGTCGGAAAAGCTGCGCGACAACGTGGATGTACTCGTCGCTGGCGACAGCATTCAGGAAATTCGCGACAGCCGCGCCGAAGCCGTATCGGACGCGGAAGTGATCGACTGCGGCGGACGCGTTCTGATGCCCGGACTGATCGACGCGCACGTGCACGTCTATGCCTCCAGCTTGAATATTTCGCGCGTGGTGCACACGCCGGTGTCCTACCAGGCGCATTTCGCCGCGGAATTTTTGCACGCGGCGCTCGATCGCGGATTTACCACCGTTCGCGATGTCGGCGGCGCGGACGTAGGCCTGGCTTACGCCATCCGCGACGGCCTGCTCCATCGCGTGCCGCGGCTATTCTACGGCGGGCGCGTGATTTCGCAGACCGGCGGCCATGGCGACCATCGCCCGCCGGATGAAATCGATGGAATGGAGTGCTGCGGCTGCTCCTTCCACTCGAATCAGTTGAGCGTGATCGCCGATGGCGCGGACGCGGTGCGGCGCGCGGTGCGCGAAGAATTGCGCCGCGGAGCGTCGCACATCAAGATCATGGCGTCGGGCGGCGTGGCCTCGCCCAGCGACCCTCTCGATCGATCCCAATATTCCGATGAAGAGATTCGCGCCGCCGTGGATGAAGCCGAGCGGGCCGGATCCTACGTCGCCGCGCATTGCCATCCCGCCCAAGCCGTGCGTCGCGCCGCCGCATTGGGCGTCCGTTCAATCGAGCATTGCACCCTGATCGATCGCGAAACAGCGGAATATGTGGCGGAGCGCGGATCGTTCGCCGTGCCGACCATTTCGACCATCATCGCGCTCGCCGAGGAGGGTGAACGCTTCGGATTTCCGCCCGTGAGCGTGGCGAAGGTCAAAAGAGTCGCCGAATCCGCCCTGAAGAGCCTCGAAATCCTGAAGCGCGCGGGCGTAAAAATGGGACTGGGAACGGATCTTCTGGGCGTCCTGCACACGCGCCAGAGCACCGAATTCACGCTGCGCGCGAAGGTGCTGCCGGCGATCGACGTTCTGCGCTCGGCATGCGTCGTCAATGCGGAGATTTTAAATCAGAGCGGCCGGCTGGGTTCGATTCGCCCAGGCGCGGCGGCGGATTTGCTGGTGGTGGATGGAAATCCGCTCGAAGACATTTCCGCCCTGGGATCAGGCGGCGATCGGATTCCCGTGATTATGCAGGACGGCCGCTTTTACAAGCGCGCTCTTTAACGGCATGATTGCCCGGGGCGGGACTTGAACCCACACTCCCGTGTAAGCACATGCAAAGACGGCATTTGACAGTCTGGAAATGCGAAATTGTGCAAGTAACTGTGTAAATTTCGACCCACCTTAACCAGACGGCTGGTTCGCTTCGATGGTTAGGTGAAGGTGCTGGATTTCGGGCTTGCCAAGTGGCTTCCGCGCGCTCCCTTCGACGAGCAGGATGTGACCTTAACGGACCCCCAGACTGTTCCCGGTCAGATTCTCGGGACGGTCGCGTATATGTCGCCAGAGCAGATCCTAGGACAAGATAGCGATCAGCGCGGCGATCTGTTCGCTTTCGGAATCATGCTTCACGAGATCCTCACGGGGCAGCATCCCTGGCCGCGGAGATCGGCAGTCGATACCATGCATGCGATTCTCCATGATGGGCCGGCTTCTCTGGGCGATATTTCCGCGAGTCTTACGCCTATCGTGCAACGGCTTCTCCGAAAAAAGCCCGCGGATCGGTTCGCCTCGGTTGAAGAGGTTCGGGAAGCGCTTGCGGCCGGCAGCGCCACTCGCGAATCGAGGCCTGCCGCCGGAAAAGACGCGGAGCCCTTAAGGTCGATTGCAGTCCTGCCGTTTCTTTTCCTCAATGAAATCGAGAATCGCAAAGCTTACTCCCTGGGTTTTGCGGACGCGCTGATTACGACGCTTGGCAGCGCCGAGAATCTCGCCGTCCTCCCAACCTCGGCGATTGTGAACTATGCTCCCGGAGTAGATCCCGCTCGCACATGCCAGGATCTGGGCGTGCGCCATGTGTTCCAAGGCAGCGTCCAGAAGCAGGGCAACCACTGGCGGGTCTCGACACAACTTTTCGATGGCAACACGCGAAGGATCACCTATTCCGAAAGGCACGATTTTGTGCTGGAGAACGTTTTCGAGGTCCAGGATGAGATTGGGCGCCGCGTACTGGAATCCTTGCAAATGCGGCTGAAGCCGACGGCGCCGAAATGTCGACCCCGATATCACGTGGTTGGACAAGGCCGAATACCATTGCGAACGTGCACTGACGCTTGATCCTGCATTACCCGAGGGGCACTCCGCCAAGGCATTTATCTTGTGGAGCCAGGCGAAAAATTTCCAGCATAGGGAAGCGATCATTGCACTCGAGAAAGTTCTCGCGGCGCAACCGAATAACGAGCGAGCCCACAACCGGATGGCTAACATATGCTCACATATTGGGCGATTTGAGGAGGCACTCATAGCTCATGAGCGGGCCCGGCAGTCGAATCCCAAGACCCGTGCGAACAACCGCGAATTCATCTTGCTCTGGAGCGGGGACTTCGCCCGGGCGGAAGAAGCGGGGGAGACCTGGATCAAAGAAAAGCCAGGAACCAGGTACGCGCTCTGGTTTCACCCGCTTCCCGCGCTGATGATGGGAGACCTCGATGCCGCCGCTGGCCTCTATTCAAAGTAGATCCATTCCTCGACAATCTTCGGCCAATGGGCCGCTTTGAGCGCCTCGTCACCGCGCTGGAGCGTGAATGGACGGCTTTCAAGATCGAGAGACTGTAAGGTTCGCCGCGTCTTTAATACCTGCGCGATGGCCGCGGTTACCGAGGTCCAGCGCCGCTCGTCCGTTTCGAGCTGTTTTCGACCGGCGCGGGTCAACTCATACACGCGGGCGCGGCGATGGTTTTCCGTGGTCCGCCATTGCGCGCGGATCCAGCCGGCTTCCTCCATCCTGTGCAGCGCGGGGTACAGCGAACCCCCCCTCGACGCGCAGCGCTTGAGAAACGGCTTCGATTCGCGCCGTGATGGCATAGCCGTGCAGCGGCCCGCGCCGGTCGAGGATCTTCAGGATCAGCAGCGCAAGCGAGCCCTGGAGGGCATCGTTCTTAGGCATAGCTTTCTTACTAAGACAACTTACTATAAGAGAGACAGCCGGCGATGTCAAGGGCGCCCGAGGCGCGATTGCGGCGCTTGCTGCGGCATTGGGAAAGGATAGCCGGTCATTCGCCCGTTAAAGCTCGCCATTCGCCGGTTCGAGAATGAATTTGGGCGGAGGGGGGTTTATGCCGCTGGTGAGAAGAAAAGCATTCATTTGCATTCACAATAATTTGGACTACATGTAATGGGACAAGGC
>JASHWA010000641.1 GCA_030044325.1 Bryobacteraceae bacterium | reverse complement strand
GGGTCGCTGTATTATCCGATTCACGTGCTGCTGGGCGTGTTCGTCAACGTGCTGAAATTCGAAAGACGGAGAAAATAGGATATGCGATTCGCCAACGTGGCCACGGCGTTCAGCGTGGTGCTGATCGGGCTGGTGCTCGCCTCGGTGCGCCGCGAGCACATCCGCGCGGAATATTCGGTAAGCTGGCTGGGCGCGGGCGTGGTGCTGCTGGTTCTGGCGCGATGGCGCGCGCTGCAGGACTGGCTTTCGACCGCGCTGGGAGTGAACGATGCGCCGCTGGCATTGCTGATGGTTTCCGGCGCCGTGTTCCTGGTGGTGCTGTACCGCTTCTCGCTGGTGATTTCGCGGCTGAAGGATTCCAATATCGCGTTGATGCAGCGCGTGGCGATTCTCGAATTTCGTTTGACCAATCTGGATGAAAAAAACAAAGAAACCGCAGCAAATTAAGACCGCTCCAACAGCCGTCGCCGTCGAACGCAGGCGGTTCAACTGGGCGCCGTGGGTGCTTGGTCTGGCCGCGATCGTGGTTGCATTCCAGGTTTACGCGCCAGCCATCAATGGCTACTTCGTTTTCGATGACCGCTATCTGCCGTTCTTCGCGCCGGATCGCACCGCCAACTTCAGCCGGTTCGTCAACGATCTTCGTCCGCTGCTGATGCTCAGCTTCTGGATCGATTACAAGCTGAGTCCGGAGCCCAAGCCGAACTCCGCGCAGTTTCACGAAACCAATGTGTTGCTGCACGCGTTCGTTTCGATTTTCGCGGCGCTGATTATTTTCAAAATTCTGGACTGGGCGGGCGTCACCGGGCGAATGCGCGCGGGGATCGCGATTGTTTGCGGCGCATTGTTTCTGCTGCATCCGCTGCAAACAGAATCTGTCGCATATGTCGCCAGCCGTTCGGAGGTGCTGAGCGTCTTTTTCTACTACGCAGCATTTGCCGTTTTTCTTTATCGCGGGACGGAATCGATCACGCTGGCTCGATCCATCGCGGTGCTCGCGTTGTTCGGCGCGGCGGTCGCGGTGAAGGAGCACACGCTGACGCTGCCGGCGCTGTTCTTGCTGACCGATTATTTCTGGGGCCGCGGGGGTGTTCGCAGGAACCGGATTCTGTACGGCCTGATCGCGGTCGCGGCTGCGGGCGGAGCGGTTTTCGTCGGCCACGTCCTGGTGCACGCGAAGACCGCGGGATTCGGGATGCGCGACATGACGCCGCTCGATTTTTTCCTCACGCAGTGCCGCGTTTTGTGGATTTACCTGCGCCTGTTCATTTTGCCGTTCGGGCAGAATATCGATCCGGACATTCCCGTGTCGCACAATCTGTTCGAGCACGGGGCGATTTTCGGATTGCTCGCGCTGGTCGCGCTGGTTTGGGCGGCGTGGAAGTATCGAAAACAATATCCGCTCGCAGCTTACGGGATTTTCGTTTTTCTGCTGCTGATCGCGCCCACTTCTTCGATGGTTCCGATTCGCGATCCGCTGGCCGAGCACCGGCTGTATCTTCCGTTTCTCGGGCTGCTGCTGATCTGCGCGGAATTCCTGCGGCGGCTGCGGTTGGAGCAAGTGGCCGCGATCGGCTGCGCGGCGCTGGCGCTGTGTTCGGTTCTGACGTATCAGCGCAATCGAATCTGGGCGAGCACGCTGACGCTGTGGCAGGACAGCGTGAATAAATCGCCGAACAAGTTCCGGCCGCGATTCCAGCTCGCTTACGCGCAGTACGAGAGCCGGAATTGTGCGCCGGCGGTGAGCAATTTCGAAGTTGCTTCGCGCCTGGACCATCCCAAGAAGGACGACGACCTGTTGATCGACTGGGGCCTGGCGCTCGGCTGCGCGGGAAGGTGGAACGAGGCGGTGGGCGAATTCGAGCGGGCCGCAGAAATGAACAACACTGCGCACGTGCACACGCAGATCGCGCTCGCGTATGTGAATTTGAAGCAGTTCGACCTGGCCATGGATGAGCTCAACGTGGGGCAGAAAATCGATCCCGGCTACGCGATGACCTACATGTACCGTGGAAAAATCTACGAGTATCGCGGCGATTACCGCAATGCCGCGGGCGAGTACAAGAAAGCCTGCGACCGGACTCCGGCAACCGGCGCCTGCCAGGAATACGATCGGATGCTGCAACAAGTGCACTAGATGCGCATCGGCGTAAACGCGCTGTACCTGATCCCCGGCGAGGTCGGCGGAACCGAGATTTACCTGCGCGAGCTGCTGCGCGCGCTCGCCGAAATCGATGCGGCGAACGAATATTTTGTTTTTACCAATCTCGAAACCGGCGCGGATCTTACGCCCAGGCAGGCGAATTTTCAGTGGAAGCCGCAGGCGGTGCACGCGCGGTTCCGGCCGGCGCGGATTGTGTGGGAGCAGACCATTGTTCCGCTTGAAGCTGCGCGATACCGGCTGGATATCATCCTGAATCCGGGATTCACTGCGCCGGTTTTTTCGTCATGTCCATCCGTGACGGTGTTTCACGATTTGCAGCACCTGCGTCATCCCCAATATTTCCGCTGGTTCGATCTGCCGTTCTGGCGATTGCTGCTGTGGGCGTCGGCCCGGCGGTCGCGGTCGCTGATCGCGGTTTCCGAGGCGACGCGCGACGACCTGGTTCGCTCTTATCCGTTTACGCGCGACAGGATCGCGGTGGTCCCGCATGGGGTGGAGGCGGCGTTTTTTTCGCTCGACCGGTCGCGAACGGAGGATTACGTTCTGTGCGTTTCGACGCTGCATCCGCACAAGAATCTCGACCGTCTGATTCGGGCCTATTCGCGGCGCAAGCGCGATTACCGGCTTATTCTCGCGGGAATGCGGGGATTTCGTGCGCGGGAAATTGAGAAGATGGCCACGGAGGGCGTCGAGATCACGGGATGGATTCCGCGCATGGAGCTGCTCGGCTTGTATGCGCGCGCACGGGCGTTCATCTATCCTTCGATGTTCGAGGGGTTCGGGATGCCGGTGCTCGAGGCGATGGCGGCGGGGCTTCCGGTGGCGTGCTCGGGAATTGCGCCGTTACGGGAAGTTGCGGGCGAGACGGCGTTGTTTTTCGCGCCCGACAGTGAAGATGCGATCGCAGATGCGCTGGATCGAATCACCACGGAGGAATCGCTTCGTGCGAAGCTCGCTTCGGCGGGGCAGGAGCGGGCGAGAAGGTTCACCTGGCGGCGGTCGGCGGAGAGGACTCTGGCGGTCTTAACGAAGTAGGTCCTCGAGCTGCACGCGGGCGTCGGTTTTCGAGTCGCGATATTTGACGATGACGGGAGTGTACAGGGAAATTCCCCATTCGTTGCCGCGGCCGCGCGTGACTGCGCGTGAGCCGGCGACAACGACTGCGCCTTCCGGGATTACCAGCGGCTCGTCGTCATTTGCCGAATATATTTCCCCGCGCGCGATGTCATAGACCGGCGTCGAGCGCGTCAGAATCACTCCGCTTGCGAGCACCGCGCGCGTCTTCACCACCGCGCCTTCGTAGACGCCGCAATTCCCGCCGACCATGACGTCGTCTTCGACGATCACCGGCATCGCGCCGACCGGTTCGAGCACGCCTCCGATCTGCGCGGCGGCCGAGATGTGGCAATTGCGGCCGACCTGCGCGCAGCTTCCCACCAGCGCGTGCGAATCGATCATGGTTCCGTCGCCGACCCACGTTCCCGTGTTGACGAACATGGGCGGCATGCAGGTGACGCCCTTCCCGATGAAGCATCCGTCGCGAATGCTGGAGCCGCCGGGGACGATGCGGACGCCGCTCGACGCGTCCATCTGCTTGACGGGCCAGGTTGCCTTGTCGAACCACGGCTGGCGCGCGCGATCGATCGACATGTCCGTGACCGCGCCCATGCGGAATCCGACCAGTACGCCTTTTTTCACCCATTCGTTGACCCGCCAGCCGCTTTTTTGCGAGGGGTCGGGCTGGGCGGCGCGAACGCGGCCTTGGTTCAGCGCGGCTTTGAACCGCGCGAACAGTGCGAAGTCGTTTTCGGAGTAGACGGAGGGTTTTTCGGCGAACAGCCGTTCGATTTCAGCCTGCATGCGCGCCTTGGAGCAGGCCGCAGCCTTCGAGCACGGCACCGATTTTCGCGGCGTTTACGCTGGAAGGCGGGCACATGGGCAAGCGGAACACGGGTTCGAGCAGGCCCATCATCGCCATCGCGGCTTTCACCGGAATCGGATTCGATTCGACAAAGTTCACCTCCATCAGCGGCAGCCATTTTCGCTGCATCGCACGCGCTTGGGCGAAATCGCCTGCGAGCGCGGCCCGGGTGAGCGCGGTCATCTCGGAGGGAATCTCATTCGACACGACTGAAATGATGCCGCGTCCGCCCA
>JASHWA010000640.1 GCA_030044325.1 Bryobacteraceae bacterium | reverse complement strand
ACGGCCTGCAGCAGCGGCGCGCTCGAGCCGTCGTGGACCTGCACGTAGCCTTCGCCACGGCGTCCCGTCCCGCCTTTCACGCCTTCCTGCGCTCCCAGCAGCTCTTCCATCTCACCCGGGAGGTAGAACATGTATCGCCCGCCCTGCGGCAGGATTCCGCCCATCGCCTCGAGCGCTTCCTTGCAGGGGCCCAGCGGATTCTCGTTGTTGTCGATCTTCACCGCGCCGGGCGGCAGCTTGCGGTTATCGGCGATCTGCGCCAGCGCAAATTCGCCGGCAAAGGGCAGCGCGGAGCCGGCTGCGAACATCGTCGCCAGCTTTCCGAAGCTGCGGCGCGAAAAACCGCGTTTCAGAAAGTCTTTTTCTTGCTCAGAGGTGAATATCACTGTTATCTCCCTTGTTGATCGACGTGGATCAGATTCGAACCGTTCATTTCCGGCAGCCGGCTTTTCTCAAGCGAGCGCCGTCCCTTCGGAACACGAAGAGCTCGCACACCGCGCGTGCCGGGCGCGAGCCAATTACGGCGCTACTATACACCAGCACGCGGCCTCAAGTCAACTATGCCGATGGACCGCGCCCACTCGGGAGTGGCGCTCCGCTGCATCGGAAATCGTTGATCGTTGATGGTTAGCCACCACTTTTCGATTGACTTTCAAAAAGGTTTCAATTATTGTCCGTATTAACTAGAGGTGTCACGCTAGATTCGCGACGTGCGGCTTATGGGGCCGCCGCCCTCCGAAAATTTGAATACTATTCCAGGGCTATGAATCCCGGGCTTATGAATCCACGTTGATTCGAATAAAAGGAGGCAGTGATGAGGGGTTTCAAATATCTTTCGTTGTTGTTCGTTTCTCTTCTTTCGGCGCAAACCTTTGTGGGAAGCCTTCGCGGCCTGATTGAGGACCCGGCCGGTGCGCTGATTTCAGGCGCCAAAGTTACCTTGCGCGACGAAGCCACGGGCGTTGTGCGGGACACCGTCAGCACGACCGCCGGCGAATACGTGTTTGCGCAACTCCAGCCGGCCACCTACACCGTGAGCGTCGAGGCGTCCGGGTTCAAGAAGCTCGAGCGCAGGGGTGTGATCGTAGGCGCGGCGCAGCAGGTCGGACTGGATTTGCATCTCGAGTTGGGCGCCGTGAGCGAAAGCGTGGAGGTGACCGCCGAATCTCCGGTGATCGAGAACGCGACGGCATCCAACGGCCAAGTTCTCGATACGCAGCAAATGGAAGACCTGCCGAATCTCGGGCGCAACTCGTATCTGATGTCGAAGCTCGCCAATAACGTGGTCCCGTCGGGACCGCTCACCTGGAACCGCTTCCAGGACCAGACCGGATCTTCGGCGCTATCGATTGCAGGGGGCCCGATTCGCGGCAACAACTACACGATCGACGGCGTTCCCATCACCAGCTCGCAGAACATGGCGATGATCATTCCCAGCCAAAGCGCGGTGGAAGAGATGAAGCTGCAGGAGAGCACCTACGACGCGACCATGGGCCGCACCGGCGGCGGCGTGTTCAATACGGTGATCAAGTCGGGAACCAATGGGCTCCACGGCGACGCGCTCGGCTATATTCGTCCGCAACAACTGACAGCGAATGAGTATTTCAACAATGCGGCGGGCGATATCCCCGGCACGACTACACTGGTGGACCCGACCCCGGCGGAATTGTGGCACAACTGGGAGTTTTCCCTCGGCGGTCCGGTGGTGATTCCCAAGGTGTACAACGGCAAGAACAAGACGTTCTTCTTCATCAACACGGAAGGCTATGTTCACTTCCAGCCGGACACGGGAGCGGTGTCGCTGCCCACGGCACAGGAGATCGACGGCAACTTCTCGGCATCCGGCAAAACGATCTATGACCCGATGAGCGGGGTCGCCTGCACCACTGGCAGCGGCTGCCCGTCAGGCGCGACGGTGGTGCGCTCACCGTTCCCGAGCAACATGATCCCGGCGAGCAGGATCAGCCCGATCGGCCAGGCCATTCTGGGCTACCTGCCGGGCCCCAACGAAAACGCGAATGCGGCCATTGACCAGGTCAACTATCAGGGCGAGGACGTGCTGAGAAATCACGCCGATGAGGTGGTTGCCAGGGTCGACGAAGACCCCACGACCTGGCTCCGGCTGAGCGGATCGTTCCTGTGGTACAAGAGCTTTGAACCCGGCAGCGACTATCTGGGCGGGTCCATCGGCGACTCGGGCGCGTATCGCTTGTTCCGGCACGTCGATGCGACGCAAGGGAACGCGATTATATCCCTCAATCCGACCACGGTCCTCACCGTCCGGTACGGTTTCAACCGGTTCCCCAACATCTACAACTATGCGAGCGCCGGGTTCAATCAGAGCAGTCTGGGATTTCCGTCGTCCTACCTGGACCAGCTTCAGGTTGCGGAGTTTCCCGCGACCACGTTTTCAGAAGCGGGTTTCACCTTGGGCGGCGGCTCGCATGAGCAGCTGGTGTACTGGTCCAAGAACACTTCTTTCGGAGTGTCCAAGGCCACCGGCAAGCATAACATCACCATGGGTTTCGATTACCGGCTGATCCACACCGACGGCGCGATTTTCACCAGCGGTGAAGGCGCCTTCACCTTCAGCGGGATTTTCACGCAGCAGTACAACTCGGGGACCAGTTCGACCACCGGCAGCGATTTCGCCGATGCATTGCTCGGGTATCCCGGGTCGGGGAGCGTCGGCGTTAACGAGAACACGTATTTCTATGTGAATTACTACGCCGGCTACATTCAGGACGATATCCGCGCCACCAACAAGCTGACGTTGAACGTCGGCCTGCGCTACGAGTATGAAACGGGCGAAGGCGAGCAGTACAACAACATGCTGGTGGGCTTCAATCGGACCGCCCTTAACCCCATTCAGGCGGATCTCAGCTCCACCGCGGGCGTGCTCGCTTATGGAGTTCCGCAGATCGCGAACCAGAACGGAAATCCGACCACCTGTTGCAACGCGCTTAAAGACAAGTTCGGCCCGCGCGGCGGTTTTGCCTATCAGATCAACGACAAGACCGTGTTCCGCGGAGGGTATGGAATTTTTTATGCGCCTATCTACTTCAATCTTGACAGTCAGTATTCTCCGGGATTAAGCCAGACCACGACCTATCTGGCGAGCTCAAACGGCAACGCCACGCCGGCAAACTCGTTGAGCAATCCTTACCCGACGGGGATTCTCCAGCCGGTCGGAATCCTTCAGGGAGTGACTACGCTGTACGGCGGGACGGTGAGCTTTCCGGATCCGAGCCGGACCAACGGGATCGTGCAGCAGTTCTCGGCGGACCTGCAGCGGCAACTGCCGTGGGGCGTCGGACTCGAAGTGGGCTACCAGGGCGCGCGCAGCAGCCACTTGCAGTATTCCTCGACCGGCAGCAGCGATCTGCCCGTCAACCAGGTTCCCACGCAGTATCTCTCGATGGGTTCCGCGTTGACCAAGGCCGTTGCGAATCCGTTTTACGGTACGCCTGCCGCGCTGGGTGTGTTGGGTGGCGCGACCGTCAGTCAGTCGCAGCTTCTGACTCCCTATCCGGAATACTCGAGCGTGCTCGATTACACCAACGGAGCCAAGGCTCAATACGATTCGCTGATTCTCAAGGCGCAGAAACGGCTGTCGCATGGAGTGACCTTCGTGAGCACGTTCACCTGGGCGCGGAATGAGGACAACGTTTTCGGAGCGGGCGGCTCGAATTATTACAACTCGGACAGTGGAGCCACGGCGCCGGCAGCTCCGCAAAATGTGTACAACCTGGCGGCGGAGTGGGCGCTCGGCGCAGCCACTGTGCCGTGGCGTTATACCGGCGGGTTCACCTATCACCTTCCCTTCGGCAAAGGACAGCCGTTCGCCAATAACAGCAGGGCGCTCGACTACGCGGTGGGCGGATGGTCCTTCAACGGGATCGTCATCATCGAATCGGGATTCCCGCTGCTCGTTTTTCAGACCAATTCCAATTCAGGCATCGGCGCGAGCGAGCAACGCCCCAACGCCACCGGCATCTCGCCGACGGGGTCGGGATCGCCGGAATCGCGGCTGTACACTTACGTGAATCCGGCAGCGTTCACGCTGGCTCCGCAGTACACTTTCGGCGACGTCTCGCGCGTCCTCCCCAACCTGGGTCCGGGGTTGAACAACTTCGATCTTTCCCTATTCAAGACCTTCACCGTGAAGGAACACTTCAACGGCGAGTTCCGCATGGAGGCTTTCGATGCCTTCAACACGCCCACCTTCAACAACCCGTACCTGCAGTTCCAGGGGGTTAATGCCGCGGGAGCGGCGGTTGGCAACTTCGGAAAGATTCTTTCGCAGGCGAACCTGCCGCGCGAACTTCAGCTCGGCGTCCGGCTGTTTTTCTAGAGCATTTTCGGAAATTCTGTTCGGCGGGGTATGGCCGCAAATAAACGCGGATGAACGCAAATTGGATTCGCGTTCATTTGCGTTTATTCGCGGCCGGCTCTTATTTCTCGCCGATCGCTTTCACGATGAAGTCGGCTTCCTGTCCCGGGTCGGCGCTGCTGGGCGCGAAATTGAAGTTCACGTTATTCATCAGCCGCACGTGAAAAGCGTGCGCCGATTTGCCGCTCGCGCTCAGGAATTTGCCGAACAACTTGTTTCGCTTGGCTTCCTTGACCGGCGTGGCGGGGAACGAATGCACTCCGTCGTCGGCCTTGAACGAGGCGCGTACGTGCGAAACCGAGAGCCAGCCCGAGCAGGTCGCGGCGAACTCGCCGGTGCCGTGATCGTGATAGACATAGAAGCTCGCCTGGCCGCCTTTGGCGAGCGCAAGCTGATAGTTCTTGAACGCCGAGGCCGGATCCTGCAGGAAGTAGAGCTGGTCTTTCGCCAGTGAATTGTAGGCCTGCGGCCTGGCGGGATTGAGGGCGATCGCCTTCTTGAGCAAGTCCGCGGCTTCGTTGTACTGGCTGTTGTTGATCATGTCTTCCGCCTGCGCGACCATCTTGTCGTAGCCGGCCGGGACAACCACCGGCGCGACCGGCGCGGGTGCCGGAGCTTCCGGCGCCGCGGCCACCGGCGCGGGCGCGGCCGGAACGACTGCCACCGGCGCCGGCGGAGGAGGAGCTCCCGTCACCGGAACGATCGCCGCTCCGCTGCGCCGGCCGGCCGGAGTCGCAGGACCAGGCGTCTGCTGAAATCCTCCCGGGGGGCCCTGCTGTTGATCCTGCGCCTGTTGATCCTGCCCCTGTTGCTGTTGATCCTGCGCCTGCTGGTCCTGACCCTGCTGCTGATCGCCGCCCTGGCTCTGCGGCGGCGGATTCTGATCCAGCGCTTTCTGGCGATCGTCATCGCTCTGCGGCGGCTGGCCGTTGGCTCCGGAAGCGGCGGCTTCGGGCGCCTGTCCCGGAAGCTTGCTCGGATCGTTTTGCACCGACGGTTGGCCGATCTTGGTCAGGAAATCCGGCCCGAACTTCATCGTCACCGCGGCTGCGCCGGCAACCAGCAACAGCGCCAGCGCGGCCACCGGGATCAGCCACTTCGGCAATTTCTTCTTCGCGGGCGCCTGCGCTGCCGCGGCGTTCATCGGCGGCGGAACCGGAGCATAACTCTGCTGTGGGTTCCACTGCTGCTGCTGCGGAGGAACGGGCGGAGGCTGCGGCGGCGTCCATTGCTGCTGGGGCGGATTCCATTGCTGTTGCGCCTGTTGGGGAGCAAATTGTTGGGGAGCAAATTGTTGCGGAGGAAATTGCGGCGGCTGCGGCGGCGGAACCGCTTGCGTGGGCGCGTACTGCTGCCCTAAATTCTGCTGCGGCGGCGCATACTGTGGAGGCGCGGGAGGCGTCGCGAACTGCTGCGGAGGCTGCGGCATCGCCGATTCGGTTTGAGCGAGTCCCGCGGCGCCCACCGGAACCGTCCTGGGCAGCGACGACGGCGGCATCGGCGGCGCAGCCGCGAACGCCTGAGGCGGCTGCGGAGGAGCGAAGGCTTGAGGCGCCTGCGGCGGCGTCATGGTCGCCGTTTGCGGCGCTTGCGAGATCGGCCGCGTTTCTCCGGTCAGCGCGCCCTTGAAGTCCTCCATCGACTGGAAACGATCCGCGGCGCGAACCGCCAGCGCTTTCATCAGCGCTGCTTCCGCGCCGCCCGGCATGGGAATTCCGAGGCGCGATGGGCTCTCCAGGCGATCCTCCGCCGTGCGGTCGAGCGCCGGCGGCGGAATTTTTCCCGTGATCGCGTGGTACAGCGTGGCCGCGGTCGCGTATACATCCGTCCACGGACCTTGTATCCCGCTCGAACGATACTGCTCTTCGGGCGCGTAGCCTTCCTTCAAAATCACAGAAAGATTGCGGCTCTTCTGGCTGAGCGCGTTGCGCGCCGCGCCGAAATCCATCAGCTTCACCTTTCCGGTTTTCGAAAGATGGATGTTGTCGGGGCTGATGTCGCGATGCAGAATCCCTTCGGCGTGGACCGCGGCGAGCGCGTCCATCACCGGCTGCATGATCCGCAGCGCCGTCTCGAACGTGATTTTCCCGCCGCGCCGGCGCAGGAATTCCTCGAACGTCATGCCTTCGAGATACTCCATCACCATGTACGCCGTGCCGTTGTCGCGGAAAATCGTATCCACCGAAACAATATTGGGGTGCGTCGAGAATTTCTTGAGCGTGCGCGCTTCATCCAGGAATCGGTCGAGTCCCCACTCGTATTCTTCCTGCATGCGCTCGGTGAACGGCGCGACGGTCGGCTTGGGAGCGCTGCGGCCGGCCACGCCGCTGGGCATGTATTCCTTTATGGCCAGGCGGCTTTGTAGCCCGATGTCGTAGGCCAGGTAGGTGATGCCGAATCCGCCATGGCCGAGCGCGCGTCCGATCAGGTATTGCTGCCGCAGAACCGTCCGCGGCGCAAGTTGCAGATTGTTCGTATGCGGGATCTGGGACGATGCGCC
>JASHWA010000639.1 GCA_030044325.1 Bryobacteraceae bacterium | reverse complement strand
GCGCAAAAACTCGCCGAGCTGGGCGCCTTCGATGAAGCCTACGAGCCCGCCTATGTCGAGGATCTCGACCTCGGCGTTCGCGCCTGGCAGCGCGGCTGGCCGAGCGTTTATCGCGCCGCCGCGCGCGTTCTGCATCTGCATCGCTCGACCACTTCGCGCTACTTCACCGAAGCGCAAATCCACGCCTTCATCGAACGCAATTTCATCCGCTTCCTCGCCCGCTCCATCGCCGATCGAGCCACCTTCCGCCGCATGTGGCGCGAAAACGTCGTGCGCCTCAACCTGCTCCGGGAAATCGACGCGCTCTCCTTCGCCGCGCGCCAACCCTCGATCGCGCACACCCATCAACGCGCGGATTTCTTCGATCTCACCAACGGAGAAGCCTCCGTTTTCCCTGGCCGCGAGCGGTCCGGGAAACCCATCGTCCTCATCGCCAGCCCCTATCTTCCCTTCCCGCTCGCCCACGGCGCCGCGGTTCGAATCTATAACCTGATGCGCTTCGCCGCGCGCGATTTCGATCTCGTGCTGGTCGCCTTTGTCGAAGAATCGCGTCCCATTCCTCGGGAGCTGCGCGAAATCTGCGTCGAAATCGTCACCATCCGCCGTGCCGGCAGCCACGCGCTCCCTTCCACTCCGCGTCCCGAAACCGTGGAAGAGTTCGATTCCCCCGCCTTTCACGCCGCGCTCAAACAGACCGTCGCGAAATGGAATCCCGCGATCGTTCAGCTCGAATTCACCCAGATGGCGCAATACGCGCCCGATTGCGCGCCCGCGCGAACCATCCTGGTCGAGCACGACATCACCTACGATCTCTACGCGCAGATGCTCGCGCAAAACGAAGATTGGGAAACTCGCCGCCAGTATCAACGCTGGCTCAAATTCGAGCGTGACGCCTGGCGCAATGTCGATCGCGTTGTCGTCATGTCGAAAAAGGACCGCGCCGTGGTCGACGGAAGCTTCGTCGTGGCCAACGGCGTCGATATCGAGCGCTTCCAGCCGTCCGCCAACGCTCCCGATCCGCGCCGCCTGCTGTTCATCGGATCCTTCGCGCACCGTCCCAACGTGCTGGCCGTAGAATTTTTCCTGCGCGAAGTATGGCCCCGTCTCGATAACGTTACACTGCACGTCATCGCCGGCCTGCGCCATGAGCGCTTCTGGGATCTGCGCCACCCCGGCGTCGAGGTCGAAGATTTCGTCTCCGACGTTCGCCCCGCCTACGCCCGCGCCGCGCTGGTGATCGCGCCGCTTGTCGCCTCCGCCGGCACCAACATCAAGATTCTCGAAGCCATGGCCATGGGAAAAGCCATCGTTTCGACCGAGGCCGGCATCCACGGCCTGGAGCTCGCGCGCGGCCAAGACGTGATCGTCGCCAATTCAGGCCAGGAGATGGCCGATTCGATCGCGCGCCTGCTGGAAAATCCCTCCCAACGCGCGGCTATCGAGCGCCACGCGCGCCGCACCGCCGGGCAATTTTACAGTTGGGATGCCATCGCCGAACGCCAGCGCGAGCTTTATCGCAGGCTGGTCGAGGCCGAGTCCTGAGGAGTTCCCTTGTGGAACAATTTGCGCTTGATATCCGGCCAGAATTCCTTGAGAACCTGCGAAACCGCGTCGGTCCCCACCTGCTCCAGCAGAAATTCGCTCGCGTCGAGCGCCGTGCGATTGTCCGGATGATACGTCTGCGAAATCGCGACCGCGGTCGCGTTTCCCAGCCATTCCGAATAATTGAACTGCCATTTGTCGCTGCCGTCCGGGTGGCACAGGATCACGCGCGTCAGCGCATATCCGGTGCGCTTCATGATGCTGCCCTTCCCGAGCCTGAAGTACCGCGGGTCCTGATGCAGCATCACGGGAAAAAGTCCCTCCGTCATCATGTTGCCGATGGCCTCATCCGCGTACCACGCGCCCAGCCGGTGCGCGTAGCCCTTCAATCCCTGCCCGAACGACGGATCGCTGTTGGTCAACTGATCCAGCCCCGCGAACGCGCCGGCTAGCAAGAACAGCGGATAGTCGAACGAGTCCTTGGCAGCGATGGTCAGCTTTTGTTTGGCCGTGAGCGTGGTTCCTTCAAGCGACGCATCCGCGGTCCGGTAATTGGGCAGCACGCCCAGCACGCGTTTCCCGCCCGGAGGATTTTCCAGTTCCTGCTGCGTCACCCCACCGCCCGATTGCTGCGCCGGAATCGTCGCTGCATTCGCGGAAGAACCCGATCCCGCATTCCCCGGCGGCGTCGCTTCCTGCCCGTTCTGCGCCGTCGATGACTGCCCAAATACCGGGTCCCACGCCGCCGGTGGGTCTGACCACGATGGCTGCGCCTGCCCCGGAAGCGAGCAGGCCGCCAGCACGCCAAACACAATCGTCAGACGGCCCCGCGTCGCGAGTAGTTTGAAGTTCATGTTAAAGACTTGATTCCGAAAAGCGCAAATTTCCCTTAGCTTTATCTAATGATGCTGCTCGCCCCGCCGCGGTTACTTATTTATGGTAATCCATGCAACCGCTGACCTGCGCTGTAACCACCGAACCCACCCCGCGATGTGTATTTTCGAGAGAGCGGCTAAACCTTTTGCCCGCGAGTCCCGTCTATAAAAACCTGTGTGAAAAAGGGGTAATACTAGAATGTCCAATTAGACCCGTACAAACACAATCGCCAAGAGCGAAAAACTATTCCTGCAGGTACCGCCGCAAATCCTCTGCCCGGAAGCAGTGCGCTAACGCCGTCTCTTTCGTAATCTTGCCCGACCTTACCAGCTCCGCCAGCGACTGCTCCATCGTGATCATCCCCGAGCTCCGTCCCGTCGCGATC
>JASHWA010000065.1 GCA_030044325.1 Bryobacteraceae bacterium | reverse complement strand
AGGAGCCTCAGCGTATCTGCTCAAGGACCGGCCCTCGGAAGAGCTCGCCGACGCCGTCCGGAAGGTCAACCGCGGGGAACGCGTCGTCGATCCTCAACTCGCCTCACAGATCTGGAGCGCGGAGAAAGATCCTCTCACCGACAGAGAACGTTTGATCCTGCGCCGCGCCGGCGACGGCGAAAGCACCGCTGAACTGGCGCAATCGCTGCGGCTGGCGGAAGGGACCGTGCGCAACTATCTTTCCGAGGCCATCTCCAAGCTGTACGCATCCAACCGCTTCGAAGCGGCCCGGATAGCCCGCAATAAAGGGTGGCTTTGAGATGCGTCGTGAGTGAATCCAAGCCGCGGCATGAGTCGGCGTGCGAGCCGCGCCAGCAATGGCGCGGGCTCTTGCCGTTTCCACACAGACTCGCCAGGCGGATTTGCCGCGGTACCCGCGCGGGTAGTGCCTGACATGTGCGTTGACCGCGCCCTTTGGTCGCGGCTCGGTGTCGGGATTCTGCTCCGCCCCGAGCCGCGACCGGAGGGAGCGGTTTAAAACCCATCAACGCACCTTTCAGGCACTACCCGCGCGTTACCACGCGGCCGCGCGTAAAGGCTATGATGAAAGTTAGCCCACGTTGCATCATACGAGGTCTTCCACAAGTTGGCACTCATCGCTGGTGTACTCAAAGAAAATTTTCCTTCTGAACGCCGCGTGGCGGTGGTTCCGCGCTCGGTCGACCTGCTGAAGAAATCGCAGGTGGAAGTGTGGATCGAACGCGGCGCGGGATTCGAGGCCGGATTCACGGATGAGGATTATGCGGTGAAGGGCGCGAGTCTCGGCTCGGCCGCCGAGGTGCGCGGCCACGCGCAGATTCTGCTGCACGTGCGCGTGCCCTACGATCCGCCGGAAAAAGGCGTGGTCGCCATCGGATTCTGCGATCCGCTCACCGATCCTTCGATTGCGCTGCGCTACGCGCAGGCCGGCGCGACGCTGTTTTCGATGGAAATGGTTCCGCGCACGACGCGCGCTCAATCGATGGACGCGCTGTCGTCGATGGCGTCGATTGCCGGATATAAAGCCGTGCTGCTCGCGGCAACCACGCTGCCGAAAATGTTCCCCATGATGACCACCGCGGCGGGAACCATTCCTCCCGCGCGGGTGCTGGTGATCGGCGCCGGAGTCGCCGGATTGCAGGCCATCGCGACCTCGCGCCGGCTGGGCGCCGTGGTGAGCGGATACGACGTTCGCACCGCGGTGAAGGAGCAGATCGAGAGCCTGGGCGCGAAGTTCGTCAACATCACCCTCGCGGAAAAGGCCGAAGGCGAAGGCGGCTACGCGCGAACCCTCAGCGAAGACGCCATCCGCGGCCAGCGCGAGCAGATGGCGCTGGTCATGCGCGAGCAGGACGTGGTGATCACCACCGCTGCCGTTCCCGGGAAAAAAGCGCCCTTGCTCGTCACGCGCGAGATGGTTCACGCCATGCAGCCGGGCTCGGTGATCGTCGACCTGGCGGCCGAGCGCGGCGGAAATTGCGAAGTGACCGTCGCGGGCGAGACGGTGGTGGAGCGCGGCGTCACCGTGCTCGGACCGACCAATGTTCCGGCCACCGTTCCGCGCCATGCGAGCGAAATGTACGCGCGCAACATCGCGACGTTTTTGAAAAACACGATCACCAAGGACGGGCAGCTCAATATCGATCTCAACGACGAGATCGTCCGGGAATCGCTCATCGCGCGCGACGGCGAGGTGACCAATCCCAGGGTGCAGGCGCTGGTCGGAACCCACGTTTAACAAATCCATGAGCAACGAAATTGAAGTAAGCCTGTATGTGCTGGTGCTGGCCGTGCCGCTCGGCCTGGAGCTGGTGCGCCGCGTGTCGCCGCTGCTGCATACGCCGCTGATGTCGCTGACCAACGCGATCTCGGCCATTTCCGTGGTCGGCGCGATCCTGATCGCCGGATCGGGAACCGCGCCCACGCTCAGCAAGGTGCTGGGATGCGTGGCCGTCACCTGCTCGACCATCAACATCGTCGCGGGATTTCTGATCACGGACCGCATGCTCAAGATGTTCCGCAAAAAAGAAGGATCGAAATGACGGAAGCGGCCGGGGGTGTGTGGCAGGCGGCGTATATCGTCGCCGCGCTTTCGATTGTTCTATCGATCAAATGGCTCAGCTCGCCGGTGACGGCGCGGCGCGGGGTGTTCGCGGGCGAATTCGGGCTGCTGTTTGCGATCATCGGAACGCTGCTGCGGCAGGAAGTGCTCAGCTATGAGTGGATTCTGGTGGCGATGGCGGTGGGCGCGGCGATCGGCGCGCCGCTCGCCTACCTGATGCCCATGACCGCGGTTCCGCAGCTGACCGCGCTTTCGCACGCCTTTGGCGCGTTCGCCGCCGCGCTGGTGGGAACCGCGGAATATTACCGCGAGCCGGCGACCGGATTCAAAATGACCGCGCTCGCCATCGAAATCGTGCTCGGGTACCTGACCACCACGGCGAGCGTCATGGCGTTCGGGAAGTTGCAGGAGATCATTCCCACCCGGCCGATGACCTATCGCGGGCAGAATGTCGTGAACCTGTCGCTGTTCGCCTTCGCGCTGGCCCTGGGCGGGTGGATGATCTACCAACCGGCGCCGAATTGGGTGTTTCCGGCGTTCGTGGGACTCGCGCTTCTGTTCGGCGTGCTGCTGATCATGCCCATCGGCGGCGGCGACATGCCCACGGTGATCGCGCTGCTCAATTCCTACGCCGGCGCGGCGTGCTGCGCCATGGGATTCGCGCTCGAAAACCGGCTGCTGATCATCGCGGGCGCGGTGAACGCGTCTTCGGGATTCATTCTTTCGGTGATCATGTGCAAGGCCATGAACCGCAGCTTTACCAACGTCCTGTTCGGCGCGTTCGGGCAGGTGCAGGCGGGCGCTGCGGCCAAGACCGCGGCCAAGCCGGTGAAATCGGCGACGGCGGAAGACGCGGCGCAGGTTCTGGCGAGCGCGCGCAAAGTGATCATCGTTCCCGGCTACGGAATGGCGGTCGCGCAGGCGCAGCACAAACTGCGCGAGCTGACCGATGCGCTGACCAAGCGCGGCGTGGATGTCGAGTTCGCCATTCACCCGGTCGCGGGGCGCATGCCCGGGCACATGAACGTGCTGCTCGCCGAAGCCGACATTCCTTATGACCGGCTGCACGAGATGGAAGACATCAATCCCGATTTCGCCGAAGCCGACGTCGCCCTGGTGATCGGCGCCAACGATGTGGTGAATCCCGCGGCGCGGCACGATACCACCAGTCCCATTTACGGGATGCCGATTTTAGACGTCGATAAGGCGCAGACGGTGATGGTGATCAAGCGCAGCATGAACCCGGGCTTCGCGGGCATCGACAACGAGCTGTATTACATGGATCGCACGCTGATGCTGTTCGGCGACGCGAAATCGTTTGTCGGCGAGATCGTGAAGGCGCTGCCCGCCGCCGGTTGATCGGATGAGCGCCGGCCTCATCGAGGTGCTCGCGCAGTTTGAGACCGAAGAAGCCTGCATTGCGTATCTCGAAGCGGCGCGCTGGCCCGATGGCGTCCGCTGTCCGGCCTGCGGCGGCGGGAACATTTCAAAGTTCACGACCAGAGAGCGGAGGCGCGCCGTTCGTGACGCGCAGGGAAGCGTGACGGACACGCGCCGGATTCCCTCCCGGCATCTCTACCAGTGCGGAAAAGATGGCTGCCGCTACCAGTTCAGCTCCACGGCGGGAACCGCTTTCGAGCGGAGCCATCTGCCGCTCCAGACCTGGTTCCGGGCGCTGGCGCTCGAGTTGAACGCGAACCCGCGCCTTTCCGCGAGACAGCTTGAGCGCGAGTTGGGCGTCAGCTACGCGACGGCGTGGTTTCTTCATCACCGCATCCGGGAAGCGCTCAAGAACCTTCGATAAAGGGACGCCCGCGGCGTTTGAGCACAGCCTGGAAATCAGGATGCCACCCGCGGACTTTCGCGCTCAATTCGGCTTTTGACAGCGCGGGGGAAGCGATCAGCGCCTTAAGCGCGCGATCAAACGCATCCTTGTCGACCGTGAGGCGCCTGACCGCCTCGTCGGGTTCGTTTTTCTTCACCAACGACAATCTTACTCTCAAGCGTCTATTGCAGGCCAGGATTTCTGTGTCAACGATATACACTAGGAATTATCTTAGTTAGCACATCGAAAACACCTGAGATAACCTTAAGCAGTATCTCTTAGAACCTGTCTTAGGAGAGGTACCAGGGGCGTGTCTTTTGCCTCGGAAATTGGGACCGCGATGAAAAAAGCTTTGGTTGCTATTTTTATTCTGTGCTTTGCCTTGTTTGCCAATGGCAGCCGGTTTCAAGTTGCGCATGGGCCTGTCGTTCCGCCCGATGACGGAGCTTGCTGCCTGCTGACTCATGGGCCGGTTGTTCCTCCGGATGACGGCGCCTGCTGCCGGTTGACGCACGGTCCGGTAGTTCCTCCCGATGACGGGGCTTGCTGCCGGCTGGTGCATGGACCTGTGGTTCCGCCGGATGACGGCGCTTGCTGCCGGTTGACCCACGGTCCAGTGGTGCCCCCAGATGATGGGGCCTGCTGCCGAGTTCAGGGTAATCATTCGCTAATATAATGACGATATAGTCAACGGGCCCCGGTGCTCCAACCGGGATCCGTTGATGCTCCATTCCTATCTAATTAACGGACTTGAAGTCGTCAGCATCGTGTTTCAACTCGTGCTGGCGGTGCGTTTTTCTTTGGACGGTTCCCTCCTGCGTTACCCCCTCCTGCTGATTTACTGCCTGGCCGCCTCGATCACCGGAATGGCCGAGTATTTTGTTCAAAACTACCGCTCGCACGAGCTTTTCATTAAGCTTTATTATTCTGATGAGGTCGTGGTGGATGCTCTTCTCTTCCTGATGGTGATCACGTTGACCTATCGGGCCATGGAGGGCCATGCCATGCGCCGAAAGGCCGGACGCGCGCTCGGTGGGGTGACTCTGGTGGTGCTGGTTTTGCCATTTCTTATTTTTTATAAATACTTTAGAGACTTTGCTAGCTTCATGAACGGCGCCGGGGAAGTGCTGAATTTCGGCGCCACGATCATGAGCCTGCTGCTGTGGACGGCTCTGCTTGGGGCGAAGAAGCGCGACGGCCAGCTCATTATGGTTTGCACCGGGCTCGGTCTTCAAGTCACCTCGCAGACCATTGGCTTTGGGATCCGGCAGATGTTGGCGTCGCGGCAGGAGTGGCGCTGGATTCCGGATGTGTTCATGGGGGCAGCTTACCTGCTCAGCATTTACATCTGGTGGTGCGCGTTCCGTCCGCCGCGGAAAGCGGCCGCGCGGGAGCCGCTTCCCCATCCGGCGGCCCACGGCGTCCGCTAACAGCCTCTCAAAAAAATGGGGACAGTCCACCGGCGCGGCGCGAGCGACGTTATCTCACGACGCGGATGGTCCAGAAATCGTCGGCGAGATTCGCATTTGCCAGGTACGCGTAAGGGATCGTGAAATAGCCTCCCATGCCCCAACTTGCGCCCCAGGAATTGCGCACCAGGAAGCGGCTGGATGTGTCGTCGTAGCCGGCGGCCATCACCGCGTGACCTCCGAGCGCGGTTTCGCCCGAAAGGGGCATCGGCGCGATTCCGCTGTGCGCGACCGTGTCGCTTTCAAAGCTCTCATACACCGTGAATCCGAATACGAAGGGATAACCGGCAGCCAGGCAGGCTTTCATCTGACCCAAATCCTGCGGCACGCGGCTGTATTCGACGGCGGGGTGGAGCTTCCCGGCCTTGTAGCACTGGACCGGCGGGCGATCGGCGAATTTTAGCGGGGCATAGGGCCACATCGGCTCGGCGCACGCGCCTTGTGAAGCGACCGTCTTAATGCCGTCGCGGATCATCGCGCCGGCGTCGGTCGAAACGGTTCCTTCGAGCGCGCGCTCGTTGTAGTAAATGAACAGGCGCGAGGGCGTGAAGGGCTGCGCCATTTTTTCCTTGCGTTGGTCGAACTCGATGGCGGCCGCGATGGCGTTGGCGGTGCAGCTTCCGAGGTCGCCCTGATCGTAAACCTGCGGGCAGGTGGCGCGCAGATCGACGGATTTGGGCAGCGCGATGCGGCGCGGGACCCGGAAAACGCGGTCGCGGGCGTCGGGAAGATCGGGAATCCATCCATAGTGGCCGGGCTGGTGTCTCATGCCCCGAAATTAGCGGCCGATATTTCAAAACCGTGCTCGCCAAAACGGTAAAGCGGAGAAGATACGCAGGTTTTTCGCCGAAAATTCGCGGTGAATTTCGCGGAGAGGATTCGCGCGCGGCGCGCACTACTTTGGTGATCGTGCTCAAATCCGCATCCGCGCATCCGATGAGAGTCCCCGGGGGACTTGTGGGCCGGTTTCACCGGATGCAGCGCACCTATCTCGAATGGTGGCCGCCGGAAAGTCCGCTGCGCATCGGATATTCGAACGAAGTGGTGCGCGAGGCCGCGCGCGCGGACAAAGGCGTGTTGTACGGAACGCGCGACGGCACAGGCATGCGCGTGATCGCCGTGCGGCGCGAGCAGGCCGTGAATCGCGACCCGCGGCTGAACGGGCTGGAGCTGTTGGGAACGTTTGCATCCCGGGCGCGCGGAGAGATCTTTTTAACCGATCCGGATCTCGAGCACCTGGAGATGACCGGCGGCTCGATCGCGCTGGTGATCTCGGGAACAAAAGCGGGTTTTTTTGTTTATCAGCCCGACGGAACCATCGAGACGATCAAGAGCTACCGGGAATTTTCCTTCGCCGCGCCCGGGCCGAAGCGAAAGCTGCAAAAAAGACGAAAAGCATGGGCCGTTGCGGCCGGCGTGGCGCTGCTGATCGCGCTGATCTTCGAAAAAACGCCGCGAACGCGCCCGCTCGCGCTCTCGATTCGCGACGAGGCGGGCCAACTGATCATGACCTGGAACCCACCGGCGGCGCCCGCGCGGCTCGAAATTGCCGACGGCGGCCGGCTCGAGCGGATTCCGGTCGCGGGACTTGCCAGCGCGACCTACGTTCGCCGAAGCGGCGACGTGCAGGTTCGCCTGGTTTCCGGCGCTCGCAGCGAAACGGCGCACTTTGTCGCCGTCGATCCGCAGCCTCCGCTACAGAAGGAAGTCGCGCGGCTCGAAGCGGAAGCTTCGGCGCTGCGCGGCGAGATCGAGCGCGGACGCGGCCGCATCGAATCGCTTCGAAAACAGATCCGGCGGCGGCTAAAATAAATGCTTGCCAACGCTTCACGAAGCCGAGCGCATCGCGCGCGAACTGTTTTCGATCGACGCGCGCGCCCGTGCTTTACCCGGCGAATTCGACGATAATTTCCATCTCACCGCCTGCAACGGCAGCGAATACCTGCTGAAAATCATGCGCGCGGGGTGCGCGTTCGAATTTATCGATATGCAGCGCCGCGCGATGGAGCATTTGCGCGATTTTCCCGTTCCGCGCAGCGCGGCGGAGTTGAAAACAACGGTCGACGACCGCTTCGCCTGGCTGCTCCACTGGATTCCCGGCGAAATGATGGCGAACGTGGCGCATTCGCCGGCGATGCTCCAGAATCTCGGCCGGTTGCTCGGCGCAATCGATCTCGCTCTCGCCGGCTTTTCGCATCCGCTGGCGCATCGCGAGTTGAAATGGGACATGGCTCGCAGTCTGTGGATCGAAGATCACCTCGATTACATTCCCGACCGCGCCCGCCGGGATCTCGTGCGCGGTATTCTCGACGAGTTCCGCGGCACGGCGCCGCTCGCGTGCGTCCGGCGCGGCGTGATTCACGGCGATGCGCACATTCATAATGTTCTGGTGGAAGGCGATCGCATCGTGGGCCTGGTCGATTTCGGCGACCTGCACTACGGCGCCTGGGTATCCGAGCTCGCGGTGGCGTGCGCGTACCTGGGATTTTCAAAAACGAACCCACGAGCCGCGATGGATGGCGTGATCGCGGGTTATCAGGAATCGAACCCGTTGACGGATATCGAAATGAAATCGCTGCCTGTACTTATAAGAACGCGGCTGGCCGTGAGTGTCGTCAATTCCGCGTACCTGAAAACGATTTCGTCCGATCCTTACACCACGGTCAGCGAAAGCGGGGCCTGGCAGGTGCTGGAGGCTTTGTGCTGCTGAAGGGCATTTCGCTCGAACACGATCCTTGCGTGGTGTTCGATTTGAGTGTGGCGAGCCCGCTGATTACGCCGGGAATGCCAATGGCCGGGATCACGGAAATCGTGTTTCGGGAAATGCGCGCGGCGGGCGCGAAATTCGGCGTGGGACGATACAACGAAGCGCGCTTGTTGTACGACGCGCCGGAGTTCGCCGCGGGATCGCGGCCCACCGACGAGCATCGCACGATTCATCTCGGATTGGATCTGTTCGCGGAGCCGGGAACCGGGGTTTGCGCTCCGCTTGAGGGAATCGTGCACGCGTTCGAAAATCGCGCGCGCCGCCTGGATTACGGGCCGGTTCTGATTTTAGAGCACGGCAATTTTTTTACGCTGTACGGGCATCTCGAATCGATCGGCCATTTAAGAATCGGCGAGCGATTCGCAGCCGGCGAGGAGATCGGCCGCATCGGCGCGCCGCCGCACAACGGCGACTGGACTCCGCACCTGCACTTTCAAGTCATCACGGACCTGCTGGGTCTCGGCTGCGATTTTCCGGGCGTCGCCCTGGCGAGTGAGCGCGAGCAATGGTTGCATCTTTCGCCCGATCCGAACACCATCGCGCGGATTCCGGCCGATCGATTTCCGCGAGCGGATTTTTCGAAACAGGAAACGCTTGCGGCGCGGCGCAGGCTGCTCGGCGCGAATGTGGGCTTGAGCTATCGCGAGCCGCTCAAAATCGTGCGTGGATTCCGGCAGTATCTGTACGATGAAACCGGCCGCGCGTATCTCGACGTTTACAACAACGTTCCGCTGGTGGGGCATTCGCATCCGCGCGTGGTGGAAGCGGCGGCGCGGCAGATGGCGGTGCTCAACACCAACACGCGCTATTTGCACGACAACATCGTGCGCTATGCGGACCGGCTGGCGCAAACATTTCCGGAGCCGCTGCGCGTCTGCTATTTTCTGAATTCGGCGAGCGAAGCGAATGAGCTGGCGCTGCGCATGGCGCGCGCGCACCTGGGCCGCGAGGAAACCCTCGTGCTCGAGCACGCCTATCACGGCAACACGAACACGCTGATCGATATCAGTCCATATAAATTCGATTCACCCGGGGGGCGCGGGCGAAAGCCGTGGGTGCGCGTCGCGCCGCTGCCCGATCCGCACCGCCGCCATGATTCTTCGGCCGGCGCGGAGTACGCGAGCAAACTCGCCCAGCTGGTGGATGGTCCCGTGACGTTCATCGCGGAAAGCGTGCCGAGCGTGGGCGGGCAGGTGATTTTTCCGCCGGGATATTTGCGGGCGTGCTACGCGGCGGTCCGCGCGGCCGGCGGAATTTGCATTGCCGATGAAGTGCAGGCGGGCTTCGGACGCCTGGGCGATTTTTTTTGGGGCTTCGAGATGCAGAACGTGACGCCCGACATCGTGGTGCTGGGAAAACCGATGGGCAACGGTTTTCCGCTGGCGGGGGTGGTCGCCACCGCAGCGATTGCACGATCGTTCGACAATGGCATGGAATTTTTCAGCACCTACGGCGGCAATCCGGTAGCGTGCGCGGCGGGGCTGGCAGTGCTGGACGTGCTTGAGGAGGAGCGGCTGCCGGAGAACGCGGCCCGCGTCGGGTCGTATTTAATGGGCCGGTTATCCGCCATGAACTTCGTGGACGTCCGCGGCCGCGGATTGTTCCTCGGCATCGAACTGGCGACCGGCGATCAGGCATCGGATGTTGTAAACATGCTGCGCGAGCAAGGTGTTCTCGCGGGGACAGATGGTCCGCGCGGCGAAGTGATCAAAATTCGCCCCCCGCTGATTTTTTCGGAAAGAGATGCGGACCTTTTCCTGGAGATTCTCGCAGCGACAGTACCACGTTGCGGCGGGTACTAATACAAAATTTGATTGCAGGCCGGACCCAAAGCATCCGATAAATCGAATTAGTGCGCAATTTCCGCCTCAATTTTTCCGTTTAGAGAAAAACAATGAGCGCCCTCGCCCAACCTGTCGAAGTCTTACCCGCAGAATATCGGGTGGTTCCACCCGTTCCCGATTCGCTCGAAGACAGCGGGATCGCGCCCGCGCTGGTGGAGCAACTGGTGCTCAAATATCTGTATTTTCGGGGCGAACTGGTGGGCCGCGAGATCGCCGGCCTCCTGGGATTCCAGTTCAGCCTGATCGACGCTCTGCTGGAAGCTTTGAAGCGCCAGCATTTTGTCGCGGTAAAAAAATCGCTGGGAATGGGAAACATTTCCGGTGTTTTTGTTTTAACCGAATCGGGCCGCAACCTGGCGCGGGAATATCTGGAAAATAATCAGTACGCCGGACCCGCGCCGGTGCCGCTGTATCAATACACGGAAGTGGTGCGCCGGCAGAAGCTGAAATCCAACTGGCTGAATCCGGAGTCGCTCCAGAAAGCCTTCCGCCACCTGGTGGTGGAACCCGATATTCTCGCGCAGATCGGGCCGGCGGTGAACGCGAGCAAATCCTTTTTGATTTACGGCCAGCCCGGGAACGGAAAAACCGCGCTTGCCGAAGCTTTATTCCGCGTCGAAACCGAGCCGATTTACATGCCTTACGCGGTCGAATGCCAGGGCAATATCGTGCAGATTTACGACCCGATTTATCACCAGAAAATAGACGACGAGGAAAGCGTAATCCTCACCGTTTCCGCCGACGCGCCGTACGACGGCCGCTGGTTCAAGTGCCGGCGTCCGTTCATCATCACCGGCGGCGAGCTGACGCTGGACATGCTCGACCTGAGCTTCAACAAACACTCGAAAGTGTACGACGCGCCGTTCCAGCTCAAGGCCAACAACGGGATCTATCTGATCGACGACTTCGGACGCCAGAAGGCTACGCCGGCCGAGATCCTGAACCGCTGGATCGTCCCGATGGAGCGGCACGTCGACTACTTGAGCTTCCAGGCGGGCGGCAAGATGACCGTCCCGTTCGAGGCCTTCCTGATCTTTTCCACCAACCTGCGGCCCGACAGCCTGGGCGACGAAGCCTTCCTGCGCCGCATTCAATACAAGATGTTTCTCCGCAGTCCCAAGGCGCCGGAGTTCCTGCAGATCATGCAGCGGTTCTGCGAAGCGCACGGCCTGGAATGCACGCCCAACCTGGCCGAGAACTTCATTTACAAGCATTACATCCAGGGCGGGCGCAAGTTCCGCCGGTGTCATCCGCGTGACGTCATCACCCACGCCATTGACATCCTGAACTT
>JASHWA010000638.1 GCA_030044325.1 Bryobacteraceae bacterium | reverse complement strand
TGACCACGTTTTCGCCGCGCTTCCAATCGATGCCGCCGGCCACAAGCCCAAGCGCGTAAGAGGAGTTCGGCACAAACGCGATATCGTCTTGCGTCGCGTGGATCAACTGTGCGATCGGCAGACGAATGCGATCCGCGTTGTCGTACCATTCGAGAAAATTCGAACACGCCAGTTCCTCGCGGCTCGCCCAATGCCGTCGATTGGCCTCGGCCGCGCGCCTGGGAACCTGTCCATAGGTCGCGGTGTTGAGATAAGTCCAATGTTCGAGCGCCGGAAATTCGGAGCGGACGGCGGTCCAGTCGATATTCGTTTTCACTGTGGATCAGCCGCCCAACTTCTCGCGAAGCATCCGGTTCACCGCCGCTGGGTCAGCCTGGCCGCGGCTCGCCTTCATCACCTGGCCGACTAAGAATCCGAGCACCGCCGATTTTCCGCCGCGGTATTGCTCCACCTGCTTCGGATTCGCCGCGATCACTTCGTCGATAATCCTTGAGAGCGCGGATTCGTCGCTGATCTGCGCCAGCCCTTCGCGGTCCAGGATCGCCTGCGGCGAGTCCCCGCTTGCGAACATCTTGGGGAAAATCTCCTTCGCCAGTTTCCCGCCGATCCTCCCTTGCGCCATCATTCCGACCAGAGCTCCCAGATTTTCCGCGCTTACGGGCGAATCGGCGAAATCTTTGCCGTGCTCCTTCAGCAATCCGGCCAGCTCGCCCATCACCCAGTTCGCCGCCGCGCGGGCGTCGCCGGAAACCGACGCCACTTTTTCGAAATAATCGCCCGCCTCGCGCGTCAGCGTGAGCACTCCCGCATCGTAATCGCGCAAACCGTAGGATTCGACGAACCTGCGGCGCCGCGCCGCGGGCAGTTCCGGCATGCGCGCTCGAATCCGGCCGAGCCACTCCTCGCTCACCATCAGCGGCGCGAGATCGGGTTCCGGAAAATAGCGGTAATCGTGGGCATGCTCCTTGCTGCGCATCCCCACGGTTTCGCCCGTTTCGACGTTGAACAGCCGCGTTTCCTGCGTCACGCGCCCGCCGCTTTCGATCAATGCGACCTGGCGCTCGATTTCATGATCGAGAGCCATTTTCAAAAACCGGAACGAATTCAGGTTCTTTACTTCCGCCTTGGTCCCGAACTTTTCCGCTCCGCGCAGCCGCACGCTCACGTTCGCGTCGCAGCGCAGGTGCCCCTTTTCCATGTCACAGGTGGAGACGCCCACGTATTGCAGGATCTGCTTCAACTCGGTCAGATATGCATACGCCTCATCCGAGCTGCGCATGTCCGGATCGCTCACGATTTCGATCAACGGCGTCCCGCACCGATTCAGATCGATGTAGCTGTATCGCGCCGAATCCTTGAAGCCCTCGTGCATGCTCTTGCCCGCATCGTCTTCCATGTGAACGCGCGTGATGCCGATGCGTTTCGCTCCGATATCGATGTAGCCGTGCTCGGCGAGCGGCAGATCGTACTGCGAAATCTGGTAGCCCTTGGGCAGATCCGGATAGAAATAATTCTTGCGCGCGAAAATCGAGCGCCGGTTCACCGTGCAATTCAGCGCTAGCGCGGCTTCGATCGCCAGATCGACCGCTTCGCGATTTAACACCGGCAGCGCGCCGGGAAGTCCCAGACATACCGGGCAGACGTTGGAGTTGGGCTCGGCGCCAAAGCTGGTAGGGCATCCGCAGAAGATCTTGGTTCGCGTCGAAAGCTGGACGTGAACTTCCAGCCCGATCACCGGCTCATATTTCGTAAGCGCCGCCGCGGGCGCGATACTCACCGCCATGATCCTTATTATAGGAACCGTCGCTTCCCGCCTGGCAGCATACCCGGCGGCTACGGCCGCTCGATCGCCTCGCACGCGTTCGAATCTTCCGCAGCTACGCGCTGGGATAGCTTCTCTGTCGTGCCGTCTTTGCCAATGCGGAATCGAAGGTTGAAGCACTCGCTTCCTATCGTGTCCGTGTGACCAAACAGCACCGCCTCGACGTGGCTTGCATCCAGCCACCGCGTCGCGTGGAAATAGGAGTGCATTTGCCCCTGCCGCGACTTGAGGAAACGCCTGTTTCCCGGCTCCACTGCGGCTGCGATCCGGCCGTTCAGCTCAACTCGATGGAGCGTCTTGGCGTCGAAAATATACGCGTTCTCGACGTCGCTCACGGCGCGGTCGTTTACGATAAACGCCGCGCTGTCGGGCGACCACGCCAGCGTAAGCGTCTGCACCGTCGCGTGAAGAACCAGCCGGCGCCCATGCGTGCGGCGATCCTCCAGCCACAGAACGTTGCGCTCGGCGACCGAGCTTTGTTCGCCGAAAAGATGGTACGCCCCGTCAGGAGAAACCAGCGGATTCGCCGCACCGAAGGGCGCCGTGAGATAGGCCGCCTGCGGTTGGCCTGGGAGCATGGAAGCGACCAGAAATGCAGCAAATCGTAACGGAACGGTGCGCACGCTTCAACCGGCAGTATAGTTTACGAACGCGGCTGACCGCTGGCCGCTCCAGTTATACCAACTTGTTTCAACCAGCCCCTAAGGTCTTTCCTTCATATTTTTGCGCTGAAAACCGTACGACCCTACAGCCAGCGGCCGCCCCGGCCGATCTCCTACATAGGCGCAAACAGCCAAACTCATGACTAATACCTATCTGCGCAAACTCACCTTAGCGCTTCTTGCAGTCGCGCCGTTACTGCTCGCGACGCCGTCGAAAGCTTCCGCCTATGCCGACCCGGGCACGGGAGCGTTCGTTTACCAGGCAGCCTACGCGGCGTTCTTGGGCGGAACTTACTATTTGCGCCGTTTCCTGGATCGCATTTGGGGCAAGCGCAAGTAGTTCCGTCGGTCCGCTCGTTTCGCGACCCGGGCGGAGCGGTGATCCGGCGCGGCGGACGCATTTTGCGTGCGCTGAATCCGGAAGGTGCGGCGAGTCTCAAGCAGTTTCTCGGTACCCGTGCCGCGCGCCAGGCCATGGATTGCGGAAAGCTGGTGCGCTCAGCCCCCGCCGATCCCGCCGAATTCCCGGAAATTGAAGCCGGCTGGCTGATCGAGCACGAACGCATCCCCTTCCCCAGCTATCCTTACGAGTGGCCGGCGGAGATGCTGCACGCAGCCGGCGCGTTGACCGTCGAGCTCGCCCGGAGCGCGCTTCAGGAGGGTTTCGGAATCAAGGACGCGAGTCCCTACAACGTATTGTTTCGCGGCGCACAAGCGGTGTTCGTCGACGTCCTTTCCTTCGAGCGCCGCGATCCGCTCGATTCGGTGTGGAGAGCCTACGCGCAGTTCGTCCGGACGTTTTTGCTGCCGCTGCTCGCAAATCGTGAATTCGGATTGACGCCGGATCGCGTTCTGATGAGCCAGCGCGACGGTCTCGAGCCCGAAACGCTCTATAAATGGGCCGGTTTGCGCCGCTGGTCGCCGCGCTTCCTGACGCTGGTCACACTGCCGCAATGGCTGAGCGGAGGCGAAAGCGCGCGAACGTATCGAGCGCGGACGGCGCGTTCGCCCGAACAGGCGAAATTCATCGTGGATGGCTTGCTCGCAAATTGCGAGCGCCGCTTGAAGCGTCTTCAACCTCCTCCCGCGGCTTCGGCGTGGAGCGGCTATCTCGAATCGAAGTCGCTGTATTCGCCGGAGGAGCTGGCCCAAAAAGAGGCGTTCGTAAGAAACGCGCTGGATCTCGCGCGGCCGGCGAATGTGCTCGACGTGGGGGCGAATGAAGGCCGCTTCAGCTTCCTCGCCGCGCAAAGCGGAGCGAGCGTGGTCGCGATCGACTCCGATCCCGCGGTTGCCGCCGCGATGTGGAGACGCGCGGCGCAGGAAAACCTGGATGTTCTGCCGTTGATCGTCGACCTGGCGCGGCCGACGCCCGCCATAGGCTGGAGAAACGAGGAGTGCGAAAGCTTTCTCGAGCGCGCGCGCGGAGCGTTCGATGTGGTCCTGCTGTTGGCGGTGATTCATCATATTCTGGTGACCGAAAGAATTCCGCTCGAAAATTTATTGGATTTAATCGTGGAAATCACGCGCGAGTATGCGTTAATAGAGTATGTCGCTCCGGAGGATCCGATGTTCGCTCGGATTGTTCGAGGGCGCGAAACGCTCTATTCGCATTTGACTCGGGATCGTTTTGAAGCCGCCGCGGCGGCCAGATTCGAGTTGGTGCGTTCTGCGCGGATCGGCGGGCTTCATCGATGGCTCTATCTCTTTCGCCGGCGGCGCGAAACCATCTGAAAAACCTGCTGGTGTGCTTTTCCCTCGCCAATTTGTGTTTCTTGAGGCGCTGGTACGACCTGGAGCATTTAAAAGAACGCGCCATGGACTATTACCGCAGCGCGCCGGCCAGCCCCACGCTGCTTGAAGCGACCATCCTCGACGCGCTGCTTCTGACTGCGGTTTTCTGGCTCGCGTGGCGATGGGTCGAGCGCGATCCCACACCGGTGAAATGGAAACTCGCGCAGTGCGGTTTCCTGCTGATTTCGATTTACCCGCTCGAATCGGTGCGCCTGTATTGGAACCAGGAGGGTGCGCGGCACGACGTCGGGTCCAACGTGTCGATCCTGGCGATCGAAGCCGTGCTGGGGGTCGGCATCGTCATGGCGATCGCGGGCAATGCGCGAATCGTCCGCGCCGCGCGGCGTACAGCGTTGCTGCTCACGCTGCTGGTCCCGGCACTGGTGCTTGATTTCGGTGTGAGCGGACTCAACGCCGAGCCGGCATCCGCCTACGCCGCGAAATCGCCCCTGCCCCTGCTCCCTGCGCGGCCCGGCCCTGCGCGCCGCGTGGTGTGGGTGTTATTCGACGAGCTTGATCAGCGGCTGGTTTTCGATCTGCGCGAGCCGCAGGTGGCGTTACCGGAGCTCGATCGGCTGCGCGCCGGGTCTTTCGTCGCCAATCACGCGCTGCAAACCGCGGGATGGACCACCCAGGCTCTCCCGTCGCTTCTTTCAGGCACGATTTTTTCCGAGGTGCAGCTTGAAGGCGCGGCGGACATTCGCGTCTACCCGCCGAACTCAAGCGGCGGCATCGAATGGCGCGACACCCCCAACGTCTTTCAGAAAGCGCGCGCCTTGGGCGTGAATGCGGCGCTGGTGGGCTGGCATCATCCTTACTGCCGGGTGATCGGCGATTCGCTGGTGCGCTGCATGGACTTGGTCAGCGGCACTCCCACCGCGGCGCTGATTCGCGAAACGGCGGCCTCGAGCGAAGGATTGTGGCGAACCATGCGCTCGCTTTTCGAGCTTGAGATTCTGGGAATCGGCGAGATCTTTTCAAGCAGGGGAGTTCCGGCGACGGAGACCATTCGCGACCAATTTGTTCAGCATCACCACCAGGAGCAGTACTTTAAGATCCGCGACCGCGCCTACACGGACGCAGCGGACCCGCATTTGGACTTTGTGTTCCTGCATTTTCCCGTTCCGCATCCGTTCGGAATTTACGACCGCCGCCGCGCGAGTTTCGACTTGAGCCCTTCGCTCGGTTACGCCGACAATGTCGCGCTGGTGGATCGAACCGTCG
>JASHWA010000637.1 GCA_030044325.1 Bryobacteraceae bacterium | reverse complement strand
CGAAAAACGCCCACAGCCGCCGCGACCGGAACGGCGCCTCGAATCCCAGATCGGCGAGCGCCTGGGGAATGAAGGGAAAGCGTTCGTATCCACGCGGCCCCGGTGGCGCCGCCACCCACAGAACCGCGCCTTCGCCGCTCCTGAACCCCGCGATCAGCGGCTGATGGCTCCAGCGCTCCGTCGCGAAAACGCGTGCTTCCGCCGGGAGCGTAAAAGGCTCCATGTCGAGCGGCTTTTCCCAGATCACCCGCAGCTTAGGCGCATGCACGTCCACCACGCTGCGCGCGATGAAATGCGCCTTCCCCGACGGCTTAAACCCGAACCCCGCCGCGAGGCGCGATTGGCCTTCGACGACCAGGATCGCTCCGCGCTCCACGCGCTGTTTCCATTCCTCCACCGGCGCGACCGTCCTTTGCGGCGCAACCACGATTCCCGCGCCCGCGCCCGCATCCTTCACCAGGCCGATCGAGGCCAGCACAGCCGGCCACGATCCGGCGTCGTCGCCCATCACGTGATAAGAAAAGACCGGTCCGGCGAAAAGCGGGGCCGCGACGAACAGCACAAAACTATTTCGTAAACGCATACCAGATCCCCACGCGAACGTCGTTGAAATTCGGGCCGCGAGGATTTCCCGCGTTCACCAGGTACGCTCCGCGCACCGCATTGACGGAAAAAATCAGCGGCGCGCGAATCGATTCGAAGCGGAACTTCAATCCCGGCCCCGTTTCCGCGTAATTCGCCCAATATTGACCCAGCGCATCGACGGTCACATTCCAGTTCCAGTAAAACTGCGCGTGCCATCCGCCCGTTTCGAGCGCCCGCAGCGTGTATCCCGTCCGATTCTGCGAATACAGCAGCGTGTCGTGCGCGAACCGGCTCACATACACGCCGTCCTCGTTGGTTTCCGCGAAAAATCCGTGGCGCCCGTTCGCAAGCACGCCGCCCCATCCCTTGCCGTAGGAAACGCCGCCGCGATAATCCGGAACCACGCGTCCCGGATCGTTGTAGGAAGGCGCGAAACGCAGCGATTCGCCCGCCTCGAACCACCCCGTCGCTCCGTGCCAGGAATCCGTCGCCACCCCGATCGCCAGAATCGCGCTCTCTTCCGACAAATACTCCGGCCCCAGGTTCGCGACATTCACCGCGCCTTCCACGTCGCCGATCAATCGCACCGATGCGTAGGGATGCAGCCGCCAATGCGCGAGGCGCAATTCCGTTTTCGCCTGCGCGTAGCCGAACAGATCGTGCCAGCGCGTCGAAAACGTTGGCGAAACCCACACGGTGGTGCGAAACAGCTCGAACTGCGGATGCAGATTGTCGTAGGCGCGCGACGCCTCCGCGGCGGTCTGCGGGTCCGGACTGCGCCGCGCGAGGTCGAACCACCGCACCGCGTCCTGATCGTCTTTCAGAATGTTGTACGTGCGCCCCAGCTTCAAAATCACGTCGAAATCGAGCGGATCGTTCTCATGCGCCACCAGCAGATACTTGATCGCGTCTTTCAAGTACCCTTTTTCGAGACTCTTGTTGGCGAACTCCCGCGCCTGATCCGATACGGCCGACCGCGGCTCTTCCGGGCGCCGGCGCAGAACCTGCGGCATGTGCAGCGCCGCGCGCACCCGGTCCGCCAGATCGTCGTCATTTCCCGCGAGCACTTTTTCAAGCAGCGGCTGCGCGCCTGCTCCATCGCCGCGGCTCAAGCGCAAGAATCCGAGCTGCGCCGTCGCCAGCAGATCCTCCGGCGCAATCGCCAGCACCTGCTCGAATTCCTTCTCCGCCGCGGCGCCGTCTTTCATCTCCAAATGCAGATACGCAAGCTCCCGCCGCAATTCCACGTTGGAAGGGTCCAGCCCGATCGCGCGCTCGAACTCGTAAACATAGGGATAGCGCGTTGGAAGCAGCTCTCTCGCCTGATCGGCGACTCTCGGCTCGCCGCCGCGCGACGCCGCGAGCAACGCGCTCATGGCATCATCTTGGCGCGCCAACTCCTGCCACACGCGACCCAGATCGAGCAGCAGATCCCGACGCGCCGGCCTGAGGCGCCACGCTTTTTCGTAATGCTCCGCCGCCAGCGCGATCTCGTCCCGCTGCTCGGCGAGCTTGGCCAGCTCTTCATGCGCGCTGAAATTCTCCGGCTCGATCTCCAGCGCCTCCATCCACCGCGCAATCGCCACGCGCAGCGGCCGATCCACGTTTTGAAACGCCTGTTCCGCCGTCGCGTTCCCCTTTTTGCGGATCCGGTCGAAAATCCGCCGCGCCATAACCTGTTGCTTCGTCTCGTAACACAAGAAGGCGTATTCGAGCGCCACGTGATCGTCCTGGGGCGAAAGCTTCATCGCCTCGCCGAACTGATCGCGAGCCTCTTCGGTCTCGCCCGTTTTCAACAACGTGTACGCCAGATCCGTCCGGATCGAAGCCCGCCCAGGCTCCATCGCGATCGCCTGCGTGAATCCCGCAATTGCGGCATCATAATCCTTGTCCCTCAGCGCCGCATAAGCCTTTTCGAGCACACCATAAGCCGGCTCCGTATTTTGCCCCGCGGCAACCACGGCGAAAATGAAGAGAAGCCAGCGCATTCGAGCACAAATTTAGTGCAGGAACGGCGCAATTTTTCTCTTCACTTTTTTCAGGAAAGCCCCGCCTTCGCGGTCAAAAACTATCCCCGCGCCATCAACCCCACCAGCGCCGCCGCGAACATCACCCACGCCGAATCGACCTTGGTGAAGCTCAAAATCAGGAACGTCGCGACCACGATTCCCAACGTCAAACTCCCCACCACCGCATCCCGAGCGAGCGGCAGTGACGCCGCAAGCAGCAATCCCGCGGTCCCCAAAATCACTCCCCGAATCGCGCTCCGCACCCGCGCCGACTCGGTGCGCCCCTTCAGCCACCTCATCATGGGAAGAATCAAAAACGCCGGAGTGATCACCGCCAACAACCCCGCCGCCGCGCCCGGCAGCCCTCCCGCGAAATACCCCACGCTCACGACGTAAATCCCGTTCGGCCCGGGTCCTGCGCGCCCCGCGAACACCGCCGTGTTCAATTGCTGATCGGTCAGGGCATGCCGCTTTACCACGAAATCCTCTCTGATCAGGGGCAGCGAAGCCAGCCCGCTGAACGACGTGCACGTCGCCTTTAGGAGCAGCGCGTAAATCACCAGTGCGTTCATTCGTCCTTCCACAAGAACCCGGCGAGCGCCGCCGCCCCGATAATGGGCAGCGGCGTGACCCGGAATTCCCACGCCGCGATAAATGCGGCCGCGAAGAACAGCATCGCTCTCAGCGCTTGCCGCATCGATCTCAAATGCGGACGCAGCAACAGCCACACGCTTGCGAACATCATTCCGGCGACCGCCGCTGCGGCCCCCGCGATCGCGGCGTGCACCCACGGGTTTCCGCGCCACGCCTCGTAACCCCAGGTGATCGCCACCGCGATCGCCGCCGACGGCACGGTCTCCGCCAGCGCCCCGGCGACCGCGCCGCGCCATCCCGCCACGCGCGCCCCGATCGCAGCGCAGAATGCCACCACGTTGGTTCCCGGCGTAATCCGCGCCAGCGAAAACGCGATTGCGTAATCCTCCTGGGTGATCCATCCCTGCCGGTCGACGAACTCGCGCTGCAACGCCGCTTGCGTCGTGTCGCCGCCTCCGAAGGTCGTATTGCCGATGCGCAGAAACGCATTCGCCACGCGGGCCAGCGCCGGTTTTTCCATGTCCCGATTATCGTCCCGGCGGAACGTAGAACAGCAGCACGCTCTTGCCGACCCGCTCGGCCGGTTTCATGCGCTCGGCCCACACCTGAAATTCAGGATGCGTCCGTTTCAAGCCCATCCGGTCGAGCTTCAGCATGGTCAGGCTCACCGCGTTCCAGCCGGGGAGCGGACCGTTCGGATCGAGCGGGACAATATGCGGAAACCCGTGCACTCTCTCAAGATGCGCAATGATGAAGGGATCGAACGCAACTTCGGTCGCGCCCAGCTCGCGCAGCCGCGCCGAAAGCCGCTTCATATCCTGGCCCCAATCGAGATCCGAATCGACCAGAATTTTTTCCGGCTCGTCTCCCGCAATCGCGTTGAAGTACGCCAGGTAATCCGGATGGGCCAGCGCCGAGGTTAAAACCATCCACGCGAGCAGCGCGATTGCAACCCATCGCGCCCATTTTCCCGATTCCCATAACTTGACCGCGCCGATCGCGCCCACCATCGCGAACGCCACGTACATCGGCAACACGTGCCGGATCCCGATATTGATCCGGCTCCACGAGGCGACCAGCAAAATCCCCGCCGCGAACGCAATGGGGATCAAATAGGGCACTCTGCTACGGCGCTTCCAGCACGCCGCCAGGCCCACTCCCAGCAATGCGAGCAGCGCCAGCGGCGTTTTCACTCCCAGCGCGACCGGATAATAAAACCAGAATCCCGAGTCGCTGTACTCGCCCAGCAGGTACGAAGGATTTCCGAGCCGGTTGTGCTCGCGAACTTCTTCAATCCCACGCCACAACTCCGGCGCGGGATATTTGTGAAACGAAAACCGGTACCCCGCCCAAATCACGAAACACGCGACCAGCGCTGCGCACGCCAGCTTGGGAATCCGCGCGCGAACCATCGAGACGAGATCGCTCCATGCGGGGCGCGCGCCAATCCAGTACAGGGCGCCCGCAATCGCCGCCGACGCGGGAAAATACACCAGCACCGAAAATTTCGAAAGCACCGTCGAGGCGAGCGCCATACCGAAAATTACCGTCCATTTCCAGGTGGGCGTCTCCAGCCACACCAGCATCACGAAAAACGCCGCCGCGAACGTCGCCGTCAGCGCCATATCCGTGGTCGCGAGGCCGGCATGCGCCAGCACCGACGGCGTAAACGTGAACAGCAGCGTCGCGATCACCGCCGTCAGCTCTCCGAAATATTTCCGCGTCCACCAGAACGTAACCAGCGATCCGAGCCAGAAAAACGGCAAAATTCCCAGCCGCGCCAGCGCGAGGTTCCGGTCGTAATGATTGCTGGTGTATAAAATCGCCGCGCCTTCGTTGTACATCAGCGGACGCCGCCAGCTCCGCTCACCCGCCACATAAGGAAAAATCGCGGTCATCACGCGCGAAAGCGGCGGATGCTGAGCTTCATATTGATACGTGTGCATGCTCAGCCACTCCATCCCGCAGGCGATGTGCGCAGGCTCGTCGATGGTGTGATTGAAAACGGTATAGGTGGACGCGATGCGGGCGCTGCCGGCCAGAATCAGCGCGAGCGCCAGCGCCAGGCTGTGCGCGCGAATGAATGTTTCCAGCTTTTTCGGCCATCCGATTTCCACCGGCACGGCCAGCGGCGCGCGAGCGGCCGGGGCGCCTTTCTTTTTCGCCATGGAACTCACATGCTACAAAATATTGACCGCCCGCGCGGCGAGCAACGCCACCGTCGCGAGCGAAATGGTGGCCTGAAGCATCATCAGTCCCTTGGCCCAGCGCGAAAGCACCGGCACATCGGTCGGCGAAAACGCCGTGCTGGTGTTGAACGCGAGAAACAAGTAATCGACGAACCCGGGACTCCACTGCTCTTCGCCCATCTGCCTGCGCGTCTCCAGGTCGAGCGTCATCTGCGGGAACAGGAACGCTCCGTCCGTGTGGCAGCCGCGCAAGTCCCGCTGATTGGGCCCTCCCGCGTCCAGCCGCCAGTACCACGACGCGAAGACCAGGAGATTGGCAACCCACAGCGCCACCGCCGAAACCAGCAACTGCTCGGGCGGTTCCTTATGCTGCGGCAAGCGCGCCACCAGCAGCGCGAGCGAGGCGATGAGCGAAAACGTCACCACCGAAGTCGCCGCATACCCGAGCGTCTTGCTCAGTTTCAAATACCCGATGCGATAGGAAACCAACGCCGGAAGCGACAAGATGACCACCAGGGCCGGCACCAGCCATCGCGGCCCCACATCGAGCGGCGCGGGGATCGTATAATCCACCGCCCCGATCGCCATCAGCGCCATCACCGCCGGCCATCGCGGCTCCCTCCGGATTGGTTTCGACATGAGTATTATTCTCGCCGTTCATGCGGTAGACTAAAAACCCATGAGCCCTTCAGATCAGTGGTTTTATCTAGAAGGATCCGAAACGCGGGGTCCGGTCACTTCCGCGCAGATCGCGCACATGGTGCGCGCCGGATCTCTCACGCCCGCGACCCAGGTGGCCCAGGCCGGCTGGCCGCAATGGAGCCCGGCGTCGGTCGCGCTGGCCCACATGCTGCAGCCCCAGCCGGTGGCTCCCGTGCAAGCCTCCGCGCCCGCTCCCGCCGTCGAGACTCCCGTCTACGCAATCAAACTCCAATGCGTCTCCGGACCCGACGCCGGCAAAGCCTACATGATCGGCGCGGCCGAAGTTTCGCTCGGCCGCGTCTCCGGAATCGGAGCGAACGATCCCCAGGTCGCCGAAAATCACGTGGTGCTCTCCTGGAACAACAACGTTCTCCACTTCCGAACCTTCCCCGGCTCCCGCATGCGCGTCGCCGGAACCGACGTCACCCAAGGCTCGCTTTCAAACGGCCAGCAGTTCCAGCTCGGCGCGAGCACCTGGCAGGTGGGAACCGCGCCGGTCGAGCTCACCAATCTGCTCGGCTCCCTCGCTTCGCGCCTCAATCAGCTCACCAGCACCGAAAAACTGGAGGGTTTCAGCCTCACCCAGATGTTTTCCGACGTCTTCAAGTCGCGCAAACCGGGCGAAATCGAGGATTATTTCGTGGTCGGAACCACCAAGACCACCCCGCCGCTTGAGGAAGTTCAGACCGGCTGGCCCAAGCCGTGGTTCTTCATGCGAGTGCTCCTGTTTCTGCTGGCGGTGTACTACATCTTTTCGAAAACTATCGACTTTTTCGGCAACCCGCGCCTGGTCCCGGGATTGATGGTCATGGGATCGCTCGCCGTTCCGCTCGCCACCGCTGTCCTGCTGTGGGAACTGAACACGCCCAGAAACGTCAGCTTCGTGCAGATTCTGATCCTGGTCTGCCTGGGCGGCGTCATCAGCCTGTTTTTCACGCTCTTCGCGTACAGTTTTGCGGCGTTCGGCTGGCTGGGCGACCCGGCGGCGGGAATCATCGAGGAGACCGGAAAGCTGGCTGCGGTCATACTGGTGGCGCGCAATATAAAACACAAGTACATTTTGAATGGGATCGTGTTCGGCGCCGCCATCGGCTGCGGATTCGCCGCCTTCGAAACCGCCGGCTACTCTTTTTTCAACGGTTACATGGTCGGCTACATGGTCAACCTGCTGCAACACGGCGATCTTCTGAGCAAGATCAAAAGCGTCGATGATGTGATGGGCGTGATCGAACAACTGAGCGTGGGCGCCTATCCGCGCACCTTCTCGCTGATCGAAACCCGATCCTATCTTGCGCCCTTCGGCCACGTGGCCTGGACGGCCATCGCGGCCGGCGCCCTGTGGCGCGTCAAAGGTTCGAATCCCTTCAGCTTCAAGATGCTGATCGAACCTTCCTTTCTGCGAACTTTTTCGATCCCGGTATTTCTTCACATGCTCTGGGACACCGACCTGATTCAGGGCCGCGACGCCGTCCTGCGCAACGCGCTGCTGGTTCTGCTGGGCTTCATCGCCTGGTACGTTTTGTTCTTGCTTGTCCAGCAGGGATTGCGGCAGATCAAAGACGCGCAGCTCGCGCTCACCCGCAATGAATACAATCGCACGCAGCAGATCCTGACCACCAGCGGCCGCTTCCGCGCGGGTTTAGCCGGGCGCTAGCGGGGAACAGATGAATCTCGCGCCGGTGACGCTTGCGGGCGACCACGTTCGCCTCGAACCGCTCTCGCTCGCGCACCTGGACGGCTTGACCGAAGCCGGCCTCGACCCTGAAATCTGGCGCCTCAACCCCAGCCGCGTGACCTCGCGCGAAGAAATGGCCGCCTACATCCAATCCGCGCTCGACGCCCAAGCCGCGAAAACCGCGCTTCCCTTCGCCACCATCCATCGCGCGTCAAACGAAATCGTCGGGAGCACGCGCTTCGCCAATATCGACACGGCGAATCGCCACGTGGAGATCGGCTGGACCTGGATCGCGCCGGAATTTCAACGCACCATGGTCAACACAGAAGCGAAACTTCTGATGCTCCGCTACGCCTTCGAAAATCTCGGCTGCCTGCGCGTGGAGCTCAAAACCGACACGCTCAACCGCCGCTCGCGCAACGCCATCCAGCGCATCGGCGCGGTCAAAGAAGGCATTTTTCGCAACCACGTGATCACCTGGACCGGCCGCATCCGCCACTCCATTTGGTTCAGCATCACGAATGAAGAATGGCCGCGCGTCAAGGCGAATCTCGAAGCGAAACTGACCAAGCCCTCCCCGCCGCATCGCCGCGTCGAGACCCTCAGCGACACTCAAATCGAAGACCTGCATCGCCTGTTTCAAAGCGAGTGGTGGACCCAGGGGCGCACACTTGACGATATTCGCCGAATGCTCGACAACACGCCCGTGATCGTCGGTTTCGTGGACCCCAAAACCGCCCGGCTGATCGCCTTCGCTCGCGCGATCACGGATGGAATTTACAAGGCGCTAATCCTCGACGTGATCGTGGAAGAATCCCAAAGAAAAACGGGCATGGGAAAACAATTGATGGACGCGATCATTTCCCATCCGATGCTCGAAAACGTTCAGCACCTCGAACTCTACTGCCGTCCTGACCTGGTCCCTTTTTACGCCCGCTGGGCCTTCCAAGAAGTCCCCGCCGATTTAAAATTTCTCCGCAAAGGTTAAACCAACGCCCGCCCCGTCAACCTCTCGAGCACCCGCAACGGCGACCGCGACGAGTCCTGCATCGCCTCCACCGGCAGATAAAACGTCTGCTCAAACGCGAACTGCCCCGCCATCGCCGCGTGCGAAACCAGGTCGGTATAACAAGCCCAGGTCGCCCCCGCCGGAATCGCCAGCGTGATCTGCTGCGAACCGCTCTGATACGCGTCGTCCGCCTTCATCCCGTCATGAATGCCCAGCATCAGATGATCGTATTCCGACCGGACGCTTTTCACCACGTGCAGCTTGTGCAGCACCCAACCGGATCCTGGAACCTGTTTTCTGATTCCCGGCAAGAATCTTTTCGCGACCTCTTCAAACGGCTCGCCCACTCGCCAATCCCGCGAAGCCGCCGGATTCACGTTCGTGAACACCCGCAAAATCCGCAAGCCGCGCATTGGCCGCGACGGAAAGGCGTCGACGTGCAGCCGCGAATCGTCCTTGCGCCACGATGTCGCGCGACCCTCCACGCGAGCGGGACGAAAACTGGTGAACCCCGGCGTGATCCGCTCGCGATATGGCGGACAGAGGCCCGTAATCAGCGCCGTCGCCGATTCATAATATCTGCGCAGCAGCGCCGTCAAGTCCTGTTGATCGCGGCCCTCGGCGCTCGACCCTCCCAGCGCGCCGGTTTTGGGGC
>JASHWA010000636.1 GCA_030044325.1 Bryobacteraceae bacterium | reverse complement strand
GTATTTCGCGGCGCGATGGAGAGCCGCAGGCATTAGTGCGCTGGACGTCGCGGCGTGGCATTACTGGGAGCCGGATGCGCACTCGGATGAATATCTGCGGCGCCTGATCGAGGCGTGTCACCACAACGCGATCGCGGTGTATGCCTGGGTGGAATTGCCGCACGTCAGCGAAAAATTCTGGGACGATCATCCGGAGTGGCGCGAGAAAACCGCGCTCGGCCAGGACGCGCAGCTCGATTGGCGCAAGCTCATCAACCTCACCAATCGAGACGCGTTCGAGGCCGTATCGAAAGGGTTGCGCGAGTTGCTGACGCGCTTCGATTGGGACGGGGTGAACCTGGCGGAGCTGTATTTCGAATCGCTCGAGGGGTACGAAAATCCGGCGCGGTTCACGCCCATGAACGGCGATGTGCGCGCCGCGTTCCGGGCGGGCGCGGGATTCGACCCAGCGGAGCTGTTCGACTCGAAATCGGAACACTATTATTCGAAAGACCCCGCGGGAATGAAGAAATTTCTGGACTTTCGCGCGGAGCTGGCGGGAAAGCAGCAGAGTGAATGGATCGGCGAGATCGACACGATCCGGAAAACCCAGCCGCAGCTCGACCTGGTGCTGACCCACGTGGACGACCGCTTCGACACCTCCATGCGCGAAAAGATCGGCGCGGACACTTCCCAGGTCCTGCCCAAGCTCTCCGATCACGATTTCACGTTCCTGATCGAAGACCCGGCGACAATCTGGAACCTGGGGCCGCAGCGCTACTCCGACATCGCGGCGCGCTACAACGCAATCACGCCGGACCGTCACAAGCTGGCGATCGATATCAACATCGTCGAGCGCTATCAGGACGTCTATCCGACCAAACAACAAACCGGGACGGAATTGTTTGAGCTGATCCATACCGCGTCGGCGGCGTTTCCGCGCGTGGCGCTGTATTTCGAAAATTCGATCGCGCGCATCGATTGGCCGCTGCTCGCTTCGGCCGCATCGAACGTGACGCGCGTGGAGCGAACCGCGGGGAAACTGGCCCTCGATTCGGTGCATGGCGTGGGCGTTCCGTGGAAGGGGCCGGCTGCGGTCGACGGAAAACTATGGCCGGTCGCTGACGATTCCACCGTGTGGATACCGCCGGGCGTCCATGCGATCGCGCCGGCAGCGGCGAAACCCATGCTGCGTCTGCTCGATCTGAACGCAGATCTGATCGCCGCGTCCGCGTCCGATCACTCGATCGAGTTCGCCTACCAAAGCGGCGCGCGGGCCATGGCGAAGCTGGACGGTGCCCCGTCGCGAATCGAAATCGATGGCCTGGAGGTGGGTGCTCGCATGATCGGGAACGTGCTGGTGCTGCCGCGGGGGCAGCACCTGGTGACGTTGACAGTGGGGCCGGGCCACGCGCAGGTAGCGAGCAGCAGGTAGCAGGAACCGGGCTTCCTACTTCTCACTTTCTTGTTTGGCTTCCACGGTGACGCCTTCCCGCACCGCATCCGTCGGGCTGAGGGCCACCTGGTCGCCATCGGAAAGGCCGGATAAGACCTCGATCTCGGACCCGTAGTCACGCCCCAGCGTGATGCGACGAAAATGAACCCTCCCGTCCGGCCCGACCACGGCGGCTTGTGGGCCCTCTTTGGGCAGCAGCAGAGCATCGGCCGGCAGCATCAGCGCATTCACCGCGTGCGGAAGAGAAAATCGCGCCTTGGCATACATGCCGGGCAGGAGTTTTTCATCTTCGTTTTTCACGAACAGCAGGGCGAGCATCGTTCGGGAGGTTGCATCCACCGAGTGCGCGATGCTGTCGACTTTGGTGCGAAAAACGCGGTCCGGAAGCTCATCGACGACCAGCTCGGCCGGCAATCCGCCATGAATCAGCGGAGCGTAGGTCTGGGCGATGCTCACGTAAACGCGCAGCGTGTCGATCTGGGCGATGCGCATCAGCTCGCGCGACGAGGAAGTGTTGCCCGCGGTAATCAGCGTTCCGATATCGGCCTGCGTGTTGCGAAAAGTGATGACGCCGCCGAACGGAGCTTCCAGGCGATCGAAGGATTTCAGGTCGCGAAGGCGCTTCAAATTCGCGTCGTTGGCGGCGATGGCGCTTTGCGCGGCGTTCACGTTCTCCTGCGCGGATCTGACGTTGGCCTGCGCGAGCTCGAGCGCAGCCACCTTCTCATCGAGATCCTGGCGCGCGAAGACCCCTCTGTCGGTCAGGTTTTTCCAGCGCTTCGCGGTGACATCGGCGAGCTTCAAATTGCTCTCGGCGGCGGCGAGATTGGCCTGATCCTGCTGGAGCGAAGCTTTGGATTGCGCGAGCGTGGCGTTGGCCTGCTCGATTTGCTGATCGAGCTCCGGGGTTTCAATCTCGAACAGAAGATCGCCCTTTTTGACGCGGTCGCCGATGTCGTGCGGGCGCTGTTTGACGTAGCCGTCGGCGCGCGCGTAGACCGGAGTTTCGACCAAAGCCTCAGTCTGGCAGGGAAACTCGATGGTCGATTGCGAGGGCGCGCGGTGGACGCGGCCCACATTAACCACGGGCGCGCTTTGCGCCGTTTCGGTGATGGTGGATGCGAGCGCCTGGCCTTGTGTTTTGCGTTTCGCGAGCTCGAAAAAAACCGCCGCTGCGAGCGCGGCGAACACCACAAACAGCAGAATCAGAAATCCGGCGTGCGAGCGCTTCCGCGGCGGAGGGGCGATAGGATCGGCGAGATCGGTGTCGAGGCGCGGACGCGTTTGCATCAGTCGTTCGCCTCGATTTGATCGAAAGTGCGCGGCGGATTTTTTCGAAGCAGGCTATACACCACCGGCACTATAAATAATGTTGCGGCGGTAGCGAAGAGCAGCCCGCCGATGACGGCGCGGCCCAGGGGCGCGTTCTGCTCGCCTCCCTCGCCGAGTCCCAAGGCCATCGGAATCATGCCCGCCAGCATCGCCACGGCGGTCATCACCACGGGGCGCAAGCGCGTCCGCCCGGCCTGATACGCCGCGGTCAATGCATCCGCTCCTTCTTTTCGAAGATCATTCGCAAACACCACCAGCAGGATGCTGTTCGCCGTACCGACCCCGATACTCATGATAGCGCCCATCAGCGCCGGAACACTGACCGTGGTTCGCGTGAAGAACAGCATCAGCAGAATTCCGCCCAGCGCGCCGGGGATGGCCATCAGCACGATCAGCGGATCCGTCCAGGATTGAAAATTGATGGCCATGACGAAGTAAACCAGGGTGATCGCGAAAATCAGGCCGTACGCCATTCCGGTGAAGGACGCACGCATGGTTCCCACCTGCCCGCGAGTTTCGAAAAAGCTGCCGCGCGGAAGCCTGGCGCGGAACTCGTCGAGCACGCCATCGACATCCGCGGCGACGCTGCCCAGATCGCGGTCCTGGACGTTCGCGTAAACGTCGTAGAGCGGCTGCACGTTGTAGTGATTCACCACCTGCGCGGTCACACCGCGATGCGCCTGCGCGACGTTGTTCAGCATCTCGGTGGAATGGTTCGACTCGGAATGGATGGGGGTGTTGAGAATCGCTTCGGGCGTGTCCATGCGATAAGTCGGCGTCTGGACCACCACCGGATAATCGACGCCGTTTGCGGGGTTCACCCACCAGTTGGGATTGAGCTGGCTGCTGGAGCTCAGCGAAATCAGCAGACCGCTCGCGACGTCCAGCTGTGAAAATCCGAGCTGGCCCGCGCGGGTGCGATCCACATCGAATTCCAGCAGGGGGACGTCGTTGACCTGGTGAACATGCGTGTCGGCGGAGCCGGGGATCATCGCGATGCGCTTGGAAACCTGCTCGGCGATGGCCCGATTTTTTTCGAGATTCTGCAACGGGCCGACCACTTGAACGTCGATGGGCGCGGGAAGTCCGAAATTCAGAATCTGGCCGACCATATCCGCGGGCTGAAAGAAGAAAGTGAGATCCGGAAACTCGCGCGGAAGACGCCGGCGCATCGCGCGAATGTAATCCCAGGTGGAGCGATGGTCTTTCTTGAGCGAAACCAAAATTTCGCCGTCCGCCGGACCGAGCGTGACGGAGTCGCTGAACGCGAGATTGTAGCCGTTGTAGGGAAGGCCGATGTTGTCGATGATGTCGGCAAAATCCTGGGGCGGAATGATCTGGCGGATGGATTCCTCCACCAGCGCGAAGTGACGCTCGGTTTCCTCGATGCGCGTTCCGCCCGCGCAGCGCACGTGAAGCCGGATCTGGCCGGCGTCCACCTGCGGAAAGAAATCGGTTCCGATGAGCGGATAGAGCAGGGCGCAGGACGCGGAAACGACGGCGAAGCAGGCGAGTACCAGTTTGCGATGTTCCAGCGTGGAGGCGAGGAGATTGGCGTATACGGCGCGCATGCGCTCGAACCCGCGGTGGAAGGCGTGGTGGATGTTCCAGATGATTCCGCCGGAGACCTCGGCCTCGCCTTCGGGCCCGCGGTAAAGATGCAGCTCGGCCGGAATCAGGAAGCGGATCATGGTGGGAACCAGCGTCCGCGAAAGCAGATACGACGCCGACATCGCCAGCACCACCGCCAATGCGAGCGGAGTGAACAAATACTTCGCGGCGCCGGTCAAGAAAATCACGGGAACGAAAACGATGCAGATGCACAGCGTGGAGACGAACGCCGGAACGGCGATCTGGCGCGCGCCGTCGAGAATCGCGTGCACCACCTGCTTGCCCATCCCCAGATTGCGATGGATATTTTCGATCTCGACGGTCGCGTCATCCACCAGAATTCCGACGGCGAGCGCCAGTCCGCCGAGCGTCATGATGTTGACCGTCTCGCCCAAAAGATAGAGCACGGCGAGCGAAGTGAGAATCGAGAGAGGAATGGAAATGCACACGATCAGCGTGCTGCGCCAGCTTCCCAAAAACAGCAGGATCATCAGCCCGGTCAGCATCGCGGCGACGATAGCCTCGCGTACTACGCCGGTGATGGCGGCTTTGACGAAAATGGACTGATCGAACAGCGTGCTCACGTGGAATTCCGGCGGGAGCGAAGAGAGGATGCGCGGAAGCTGCGCCTTGATGCGGTTGACGATATCGATGGTCGAGACGTTGCCGTTCTTGAGCACGGTGAGCAACGCCCCGCGGTGGCCGTTGTGGCGGACAATGTTCGATTGCACGGCCGCGCCGTCGCGGACCTGCGCCACGTCGCGAAGATAGATGGTCGTGCCATGCACCGTCTTTATCGGAATATCGTTGAATGCGTCCACCACGCGCGGGCTGTTGTTGAGCTCCACGCGATATTCGCGCGTGCCGATCTTCGCGCTGCCGGTGGGAAGAATCAGGCTCTGATTATTCAGCGCGTTGGAAACGTCGCTCGCGGAAAGGCCGTGCGAGTACAGCGCATTGGGGTCGATATCGACCATCACCTGGCGCGGCTTGCCGCCGTAGGGCAGCGGCAGCGCGACGCCTTGGGTGTTGGCGAGCTGGGTGCGCAGGAAGTTGTAACCAAGATCGTAGAGCTGTCCCTCGCTGAGCGTGTCGCTCGAAAGGCCGAGCTGGAGAATCGGCACCGAGGCGGCGTTGTAGCGCAGCACCGTCGGCGGGTGCAATCCCACCGGAAGCACCTGGAGGATCGAATTGGATTGCGCGGTCACCTGTGCGACGGCGGCGTCCACTTTCGCATTGGGGTGGAAAAAGAGCTTGATCACGGCCAGGCCGGCGAGCGATTCCGATTCGCTGTGCTCGACATCGTTGACCCCGGTGGTGAATCCCCGCTCGCAGCGCGTGGTGATGACTTCGGCCATCTCTTCCGGAGAAACGCCGGTGTAACTCCAGATGGCGCTGACGATGGGAATATCGATATTCGGAAACACGTCGGCGGGCATGCGCACGATGGCGACGATGCCGACCAGCAGAATGGCCAGCGCCATGACGACAAAAGTGTAGGGGCGGCGTAGCGCCAGCCGGACAATCCACATCCTTTAACGATTGTAGCGGCCCGCCAGCGCGCGCCAGCGGATGCCGATCAGGTCGGCAAAGGATTGCACGCCCGAAAGCATCCCCACTTTGGTGCCTTCCACGTTGTTCCACACCACCGGAACCTCGATGGCTTTGATGCCGAGTTTTTTGGCGATCACCAGATCTTCGACGTCGAAGCTGAACCCGTCCAGGATCTGGCGGGAGAAAATTTCGCGCGCGGCGCCGGCTTCAAACAGCTTGAACCCGCACTGCGTGTCGCGAAACGGCAGGCCGGTGATCGCCCGCATCATGAGATTGAACGCGCGGCCGGAGGCTTCGCGAAACGCGGATTGGTGCACCCCGACCAGCGACCGGTCGAGCGCGCGGGAGCCGATCGCCACGCGCGCGCCGGCCTGCCCGGCGGCGTCGTAGAGCTTGTCGAACTCGGAAATGGGCGCGGAAAGATCGGCGTCGCTGTAGAGAATCCACGCGCCTTTCGCTTCCATCATTCCGTGCCGCACCGTATAGCCCTTGCCGCGATTTCCGGGATTGCGCAGCAGGCGAACGGCGGAATCGCTCCCGC
>JASHWA010000635.1 GCA_030044325.1 Bryobacteraceae bacterium | reverse complement strand
GGAGCGGTGGTTTTCCGTTGGCATGGCCCACAACGGCGCGGTACTGTCGGTGGTATACAAGTGGTCGGAGGTCGACCCCGCGGTGATCAAGATCCGGCTGATCTCAGCCCGTAAAGCAACGCAAGCCGAGCATCGGCAATACGAGGAAGGACTATGAACAGCGTCGACAGCAACGATATGCCTGCCGAGATCGACTTCCGCAAAGGAGTCCGCGGGCTTCACCACATTCCACGGGGCGCCAAAGTGCTGATGCCGGTATCCATCGAGAGAGGTGTCTGGGAGTATCTCTCAGGGAAAGCTGAACAGCGCGGTATCGAGCTTTCCGAACTCGTGACCGAAGTGTTGAAGCGCGATATCGAGATCAACGAGGCGCTGAAGTAAAACGCCATCGGACCGCTGATCTTGCGCCGGCGTGACTCGCTATCATTGGTACGTGATCCAGTGGCAAGACTACATTTCGAGCAACCCGCAAATCTGCGGCGGGGAGCCGTGCATGTCCGGCACTCGGATTCCCGTCACCGTCGTGCTGGACAGCATTGCCGAGGGATCGACGCGCGAAGAAATTCTCTCGAGTTATCCTTCCCTCCGAGGGGAACACATTGACGCGGCGCTCGCTTACGCAGCGGAGCTGGCACACCAGGAACGGCTGGTTCCGATTCGCGTCAAGTGAGATTCAAACTGGACGAGAACGTTCCATCCGAGCTCGCTGACGATCTGAGTCAGCTCGGACATGAAGCACACACCGTCTTTGACGAAGGGCCGGCCGGCACGAGCGACCCTGTCGTCCTTGCGGCGGCGCACTCCGAAGCACGCGTCTTGCTGACTCTCGATAAGGGGATCGCGAGCCTTCCAAATTACTCGCCGGAACAATTCTCCGGCGTCGTGTTGTTTCGCCCGGACGCGACCGGGCGCGCGACGGGTCTTTTTTCCGCGGCCTTGGGCGGGCGCGCCGCCCGGCTTTTGGTCGCGGACTTCCTCCCGACTCTGCCTGCTCGGGCCCATGTCGCCGCCTGTCGCGCACCTTCGGGTCAGACACTGACTGGACCTCCGCGTATGTCTACTCGATGGCCGATTGTCGGGCCGCACTTCTTCACGGGTTTCACTTCTCGGACCGGCGCCGCGCTTTTCTCGAATCCTCCAGAACACCAGCATCACGGAGTTGTATACGTGCACTCGACCCCTCTAAAATGACCGTTTTAGGCACTGGCGGTCATGGGTCTTGTCGCAGCTCTGCCCAAGCCCATTGGCATCGGCCACGCGCACCTTTGCTCCGGCGGAATCTTATGAGAATCGGCATCATATCTGACATCCACGGGAACATCGAAGCGCTTTCGGCACTGCCAGGACAATTCGACGAACTTTGGGTCCTGGGTGATTTGGTCAACTATGGGCCGAATCCCGCCGAGGTTGTCGATTACGTCAAGGCCAACGCGACCGTCGTAATCCGTGGGAACCATGATCATGCGGTCGGCCTCGGTGGAGATCCGCGATGTTCGGCGCCGTTTCGAGCAATGGCGGAGGCGATGCAAAAGTACACGATGGCGGTTCTTTCCGACAAGCACAAGAGATTTCTGCGCGAGCTTCCGCTGAAGATCGACCGGAATCTCGAAGGCGTTAAAGTTTCGCTTTGCCACGCGGTTCCGTCCGATCCGCTCTTTGCCTACTGCCCGCCTGAGTCTGATCGCTGGGCGGATGAGATCAGGGCGGTAACCGGAGATGTTTTGCTCGTGGGACATACCCACTTGCCGTTCCAGCGCGAGCTTGGAGGCAAACGGGTGGTGAATCCCGGCAGTCTTGGACAGCCGAAGATCGGCCGGCCAGCGGCCTGTTACGCCGTTTGGGACACCTCTTTATCGGCACACCCAATCTCTTTGCGAACGTTTGAATATCCCGTTGGGGAAACCATCCGGAAGATCGAAGCGCTGCCGCTTCCGGCCGAGATCAAATCCAGCGTTGCATTGGTGCTGCGCCACGGCGGACTTCTTTGAAATGCGAGAATCGATGGTCCGTCGTGCCGGCGCTTCGCATAGATCGGCCAGGACGCTTGCCTCGCTTATTCCGTATGTGGTTGAATGAATGTGGCAATGGAGTTTGCCACCCTGTCGTCAGGGGAAACTGCCGAAACCGGCTGATGACTCCTCCCAAATCCGTATGGAGGTGCGGTCCGTCAAGGACCAGCCATGGGAGAGGTCGTTCAGCGAGACTCTATCAATAAACGAAGCGTCAGGATCACCTCATGATCCAGACGGTTTTCTTCAATCTGCTTCAGGTCCTGTTTGTGCTGGCGTTCGCGCCGCTCTATGCTGGCGTGCTCGCTCGCCTGAGGGAGATCGTTCAGAGCAAGCGCGGGCCGAGCATCATTCAACCCTACCGGGACATCTTCAAACTGTTTCACAAGGATGAGCGCGTTTCGGAGCAGGCGACCTGGATCTTCCGGGTCACCCCCTATCTGGTTTTCGTAACGCCGATCTTCGTCACGATTTTGATCCCGGTGCTGACCGATTATCCGTTGGTCTTCGCATTTATGGGCGACATGCTGGCGGGCGGATTTTTCCTCGGCATCGCCGGATTTTTCGCGGCGCTGGCAGCGGTCGACACGGGGAACCCGTACGGGCCGATGGGCGCCAGCCGGACACGAATGGTCGGGTTTCTTGCGGAACCGGTGTTCATGATCGTCTTTTTCACGGTTTCCTTCGTCGCGCAATCGACGATTCCCTACATCGTGCAACAGAGGTGGGTTGCGAACGTCGGAGCGTTTTTCTCGCCGGCGCACATTTTGCTATTGATCGCGTTTCTGATGCTGATTCTGGCTGAAGGCGGGCGCATTCCCGTGGATAATCCGTCCGGCCATTTTGAGCTCGCGATGATTGATGAGTCGAAGGGGCTGGAGTATTCGGGACGCGGGGCCGCGCTGATGAAATGGGGCGGGCAGATGAAATTTCTGGTGCTGACCTGCATTTTTTTGAACGTGCTGGTCGCGCCGTGGGGATTGGCGCACGGCACAACCATTGCTGCAGTCCTCGCGGCCGTGCCGTCAATTCTTGTCAAGATCCTTATATTCGCGATGTTGCTGGTCGCAATCGAAACCTCACTCGCGAAGCTGCGCCTGTTCCGCATCAGCGAGTTTCTCGGCGCGGCGTTCATTACTTCAGTCGCGGCGATGGTCACGAGCATCTTTCCGGGAGGCTGATGGTGCCGAGCTCAGTAGCGGAAGCGCTGAACACGTTGTGCGCGGGGCTGATTCTCATCTCGGCGTTCGTGATGGTGGCAACGCGCCAGGTCCAGGGAGTTCTGCGGTTTTTTATCGTGCAATCGTTTCTTCTGGCAGTATCGTCGGCGGTGCTGGGATTCGGCAGGAACTCCGTTCACCTCTGGACGCTTGCTGCGATCACGATCGTGGCGAAGGTGATCGCGATTCCGTGGGTGCTGCGCCGCCTTCTTCCCGGCGACTATTACGAGCGGCGCGAAATCGCGCAAGCGGTGAACATTCCTGCTTCTTTGCTGTTGGCGCTGTTGCTGACGGTTCTCGCGGAGTTTCTTGTTGCGCCGATCGCCGCCGCCACGAATGACGCGGTAATCCGAGTGAATCTTCCGATCGGTCTCGCGGGCGTACTGATCGGCGCGTATTCGTTGATGGCGCGCCGTGAGGCGATTCCGCAACTCATCGGAATTCTGGCAATGGAGAATGGCGCTTTCTTCGCGGGCGTCGCGATCGCGCCGGAGTTGCCGATTATCGCGGAACTGGCGGTTGCAGTCGACGTGGTGCTGATTGCGATCGTCGTTGGACTGCTCACGCGAACGATCCACCAGACGCTGGGAACCACCGAAGCTGCTTCATTAAGCAAGCTGAAAGAGGAGACCCCGGTATGGCGCTAGTCGCGGTCGTGTGCATACCGGTTTTGGCTGCGCTGCTGTGCTCGATCGCGAGACCAGCTGCGTGGGGCATTACGCTGGTCTCGACATGGTCGACGCTGATCCTGGCGTTGTACGTCGCCGCCCAGGTGATCGCCAATGGGAGAGTGGTCGCCATCGCGGGATGGTTCGAAGCGGATGGCTTGAGTGCGCTGGTGCTCGTGTTGGTGGGATTCGTCCTGGCGCTCGCTGGCGTTTTCGCCGGCGGCTATATGCATCACGGGCATGAGGAGAAGCGCCTGTG
>JASHWA010000634.1 GCA_030044325.1 Bryobacteraceae bacterium | reverse complement strand
TCGGCGCGCCTGATCTCGCCGTCGAAGTCATCTCACTCTCGGAATCGGCGAGCGATGTCGAGCGCAAAATCGAGCTGCTGCTCGCCCACGGCAGCCTCATCGTCTGGGTGATCTATCCGCGCAGCCGCAAGGTTCGCGTGTTTCTGCACGACGGCTCCGAATTCACGCGCGGCCTCCACGATTCGCTGACCCTTGCCGGAATTCTCGACGATTTCAGCCTTCCCGTCGCGAGCCTGTTCGAGTGACGTTCACCTGCAACGTCTGCGGCGCCCAATGCGAGCAGCCCGATCACCAGCCGCTCGAACGCGAAAACAAGGATTGCCCGGAATGCGGATCGTCGGTGCGCGTGCGCGCGCTGGTGGCGCTGATCTCCACTGAAATTTTCGGAACCCTGCTCGCGCTGCCCGAATTTCCGGTGCTCAAAGGCATCCGCGCGATGGGGATGAGCGATACTCCGGAGGTCGCCGCGCGGCTCGCCGAAAAATTCGATTACACCAATACCTTTTATCATCAGGCTCCTTTTTTCGACCTCACCCGTCCCGATCCGCGCGACGAGGCGCGCTTCGACTTCATTCTGTCCAGCGAAGTTCTGGAGCACGTTCCGCCGCCCGTCGAACGAGCCTTTGCGACGCTCCAGCGCATGTTGAAACCCGACGGCCTTCTGCTGATGACCACCCCTTACAACATCGGCGGCCTGACCACCGAGCATTTTCCCCATCTTTTCGAATACACGCTGGCCGCGCCGGGCGGGCGGATGGTGCTGGTCAACCGGCGCCGCGACGGCTCGATCGAGATTTTCGAAAATCTCACGTTCCATGGCGGGCACGGCTCGACGCTGGAGATGCGCACGTTCACCGAAGATTCTCTGCGCGCCATTTTGTGCGCGGCCGGCTTCGATGCAATCTATTTCGCGGCCGAAAATTTTCCCGAATTCGGCGTCGAGCACGCCGAGTCGTGGTCGCTTCCCATTGCCGCCCGCAAGGGAACCTTTCATCCTCCTTCAGCCGAGCTGGCGCTCCAGTATCGCGAAGCGTGCCGGCTCGCGGCGCGAAAAATCCGCGATCTCGAGGCCATCACCGCCGAATACGAGCGCCACAGCGCGCATCACAACTTCGCGCACGAACAATGGGTTCGCGAGGCCGCGCTGCGCGACGCGTGGACCAAAAAAGTCGAGGCCGATTGGGAGGAGCGCACGCGCTGGGCGCTCGAAATTCAAAAAGCGCGCGACCAGGCCATCGCCGAATTCCGGCGCCTGGAAAAATCGGAGCGGGAGGCGTGGCAGGCCGTGGAAACGCTGTCGAGAAGGCTGGAACGCGCGGAAGCCTCGCTCGCCGCTTTCAACGCGTCCTGGTGGACGCGTTTGGGGCGCAAGCTCGGGCGGCTGTAGGGCAGCGCGGCGCTAAAAACCCCACTTACGCCTTCCGGCGCGAAGGCACACTAGATTCCGCCTGAGATGGAATCGGTATCGCACTTAAGGTTCCTAGGTGAGTCGGGTAGGGTGAGTGCCGGAACGGTAAAAAAACAGAATCCGGGTAAATTGGAGGCATGTTCCATTGGATCTGCCCGGAATGCGGCCGCGAGATCCCGCCCGCGGTTCGGGAATGTCCGGCCTGCGATCCGCAAAGCAAACAAAACAGCGAAGCGTCCTCGCCGGCAGCGGAAATTCGCGCGGAAACCGCCCAGCCGGGCGCTGTGACTTCACCCGCGCCCGTACTAAGCAACAAGGAACCCGTCAGCGAGCCGCAGGCCGCGCTTGAGCCGGCTAAGGCGGAGCCGCAACCGGGTCCCGATCCGCTCCTCGCGCTCGCCGAGCAGATCCGCGCCGCGCAGAGCGCGCAATCCGAGATCGTTCCAACGAATACCGTTCAAACGGAGAGCGTTGTAACGGAGACCGTTCCAGCCATGAGTGCAGCGGTTGCGGGACTCGCCGGCGCTGTCGGATTGTCGCCGGAGCCGGCCGTCGAAGCACCGGCCCCAGCCGCGGCTGATATCCCCGCGCAGGAGCCGCTCATTGGGAAACAGGACGTAGAAGCCGAACCCGCGACGGCGCTTCTCGCGCAGCCCGTCGCCCTTCTTGCGCCGCCGGTGGAACAACCCGCCGAAGCTCCCGCCGCTCTCGCCGATTCGCTGCCCGCCGTGCTGCCGAAACCGGCCGTTCCCGCGTCCGCCTCTGAACCGGGGAAAATCGAGGCCGCGCCGCCGATCGAGCAGGCGCCTCCGCTGATTCGTGAAACCCCCGCCGACAAGCCGCCCTCCGGGTCCTGGCTGCGCCTGGCGCCCTTGCAGGATTATTCCGCCGCCGCCAGCCGCGGGATGCATCCCGTCGTGCCGTTGCCGAAAATTCTGATGCCCGATTCCGGCCCGCGCATCACCCTCCCCGGTCCGCTGCTGCCGCCCGAATTGCAGATGCGCAAGAACCTGCACGTGGTGACCACGATCGGCGGCGCGAAAAAGCGCAAGCCGATCGCGGGATGGATGGTCAGCGCAATGGTGATCGCGGTGATGCTGGGCGCCGGGATTCTGGTGACCCAGTACGTGCTGCCCGCGTCGCATACGGCCGCGGATGCGAAGGCCACACCCGCGCCCAATCCGGTCGAGACCGCGGCGCCGGTCGAATCCTCGCATCCGCTCGCCGAATATGTTGAAGTGACCGGCTTCCGCTTCATCATGGACCTCAACAAAAAATCCGAGGTCCATTATTTAGTCGTGAATCATTCGCCCTCCGAGTTGACCGACATGATGATCTTCGTCACGGTGAAGGCCGCCAGCGCCAGACCCGGACAGGCGCCGCTGTGCCGTTTCGCCTTCCGCTCGCCCGGATTGGGACCGTTCGAGTCGAGAGAAATGGTCAGCTTGATCGAAAAACTGTCGCGCCCGGTGGCGCTGCCGGATTGGCACGATTTAAAAGCCGAAGTCCAGATTTCGCAGTAGGCGAACCACGCCTCCCTACGGCCGCGGTTAGCACCGCGCGAGCTCTTCGGCGGAGGGGCGCAGATGATCGTAACAGCGGAAACAGTTCAGCAACCGCTCGCGATCCACCGGTTTCACCATGTAAGCGATGCGGCGGATGCTGAACCGGCGCATCACCTGCTCGCGCTCGGCCGGCGACCCGGTGACGATGCACACCGGCAGCCTTTCCGAATGCGGGATCGCTTCGAGAGCCTCAACACCAGTCAGCTTGGGAAGGTTCAGATCGAGCAGCACCAGGTCCGGTTCCGACGCCTCGCTGTATTCCCCGCGCTTCAACAGGAAATCAACGGCTTTCTGCCCGTCGGTGACCACCGAAAGCGTGTAAACCACGCCCATGCGGTCGAGGACCATCTTCAGCCAGTGAATGTCGGCGTAGTTGTCCTCTACGGCCAGCAGCTTCATTCTCCGCATGTTTAGTTGAGAGAGAAGATCGGCGCGCGCCACGTTTCAAAAGAAGGAGGGCCACCGCAGCACCAGCGGCAGCCCCCGCCTGGAATGGAACAGGGCTAACTAGCCCGTTGGACAGGGGAAACCGGGAATTTGTTTCGACTTCGTGCGGTTAAATCTATGCACCCGTGCAAAACGTAACGCCAATATCCTGTCCTATTCGATTTGCACCTGCCACAATAGAAACAGATGGAACAGGAACGTCCCGTTACACGGGTTCTCGTGGTGGATGACGAAGAATCTCAGCGCACCGCCCTGGCCGGAATGATCGCGCTGTGGGGATATGCGGTGGAGACCGCGGCGGATGGCCAGGAAGCGCTCGACAAGCTCGGCTCTTTCGGCGCGCATGTCATTGTTACAGATCTGATGATGCCGCGCATGGATGGTCAGGAGCTTTTGCGCCGGCTGAAAACGTTCGGCTCCGCGCCGCCGGCGATCGTGCAGACCGCGTTCGGGAACCTGGAAACGGCGGTGAACGTGGTTCACGACCTGGGCGCGTTCTGGTACCTGAACAAGCCCATCGCATCGCAGGAATTGCGGCTGCTGCTGGAGCGCGCCGCCGCGCAGAGCCGGCTCGCCGAACGCAACGAGCTGCTCGAGCGCCAGCTGAGCTACCAGGGTGTGCTCGGCGAAATGGTGGGATCGTCGGGCAAGATGCAGGAAGTTTTCGCCCTGATCCAGCAGGTGGCTCCCAGCCGCGCCGCGGTGTTGATCACCGGCGAAAGCGGAACCGGGAAAGAGCTCGCCGCGCGAGCGATTCACGCGTTGAGCCCGCGCCGCGCGGGTCCGTTCGTGGCGATCAACTGCGCCGCCATGCCCGATACGCTCATGGAATCCGAGCTTTTCGGCCACGAAAAGGGCGCGTTCACGGGAGCCGTCGAGCGCCGCGCGGGATGTTTCGAGCTGGCGCAGAACGGCACAGTTTTACTCGACGAAATCGGCGATATGACGGTGGCGACGCAGGCCAAATTGCTGCGCGTGCTGGAAGACGGCCGGGTGCGGAGGCTGGGCGGAAAAAGCGAGATCCAGCTCGACGTGCGCGTGATCGCGGCGACCAATTCGCCGCTCGATAACGCCATTCGCGACGGCAAATTCCGCGAGGATCTTTTTTACCGGCTCAACGTTTTTCCGATTCCGCTGCCGCCGCTGCGCGATCGCAAGGAGGATCTGGCGGTGCTCACCGCGGCGCTTCTCGAAGACCTGAATCACAAGCACGGGACCAGGGTCACCGACGTCGCGGGCGAAGTGCATGACCGGCTGCGCGTGTATAGCTGGCCGGGCAACGTTCGCGAGCTGCGCAACGTGCTCGAGCGCGCCGTGATTCTGGCCGGCGAAGGGACCATCCAGGCGGCGCATCTCCCGCCCGGTTTCGGCGGAGCGCCCGTTCCCGCCGCCGCGCTCACCGCCGATTCGGGCGAGCTGCGCGTGCCCGTCGGCTACACCATCGAACAGGCCGAGCGGGCCTTGATCGAGCTCACGCTCCAGCACACGCGCCACAACAAAACCCGCGCCGCCGAGATCCTTGGAATCAGCCAGAAGACGCTGTTTAATAAACTCAAGGAGTACGGCGCGCAGGGTGCCGGAAGCGCCGCATAGCTCGCGCCCCATAATTTAAGAAGAAATGTCGCTGCGTCTGCGCCTGGTTCTGGTGATCGTGGCCCTGGTCTCCGCCATCGCGGTCACGCTGTCGATCCTGCACCTGGACAGCCTCGCCGACGCCCTTTCGGTCGACGCGCTGCAGCGCTCGGAGGTCGCCAGCCAGCAGGTGCAGTCCTTCGTCACCGACCACATCAAGGAACATTCCGGCGAATACCAGCCGCCGGCCAGCTTCGATGAAACGGTCGGCCTGTGGGACCGCATCGTCACCACCGATCCCGACATCGCCGACATGCTGATAAAAACCATGGCGCTCACGCCCGGCATCGTCGAAATCAACGTCGCGGGGCAGGGCGGAGAAATCCTGGCGTCGTCCAATCCCTCCCGCGTCGGCCAGCACATGGCCGACTTGAAGCAGTTCACCGCGTGGCGCGACCTTCCCATGTATCGCCGCGTTCGCGATCTTTTTCTGCGGCGCACCGATTATCAGGTCGCGGCGCCGCTGGGGGTCGGCGATAAAGTCATTTTCACCATCCAGGTGATCACCTCCAGCGTCCTGCTGCGCGACGCTTTACAGCAACAGGTGCAATTCCTGATTGCCGTGTCGCTCACCGCGCTGCTCGCTTCGCTTTTGATCACCGCGGTCGCGGGCAACTGGGTGCTCAGTCCGCTGCGGCGGATCGAGCGCATGATCGACCGCATCGTGCAGGGCAGCTTCCGCCGCGGCGAACAGATCGGCGAGCCGGCCAAGGAGTTCGCCGCCGTCGAAAGCAAGCTGAACCTGCTGGGCGAAAAATTTTCGGGCGTGCGCCAGGAGGCCAGCGAAAAACAGCACGGCATGGAGCAGCTGCTGGAGCGCATGGAATCGCAACTCGACGTGGCCTCGCGCCTGGCGGCCATCAGCCGCATCAGCGGCGGCGTCGCCCACGAAATCAAGAATCCGCTGAACGCGATTTCACTGCATCTCGATCTGCTGCGCGCGCGCCTGGATGGCGCGGAAAACGAGCTGACTTCGGAAATCGACATCCTGTCCAAGGAAGTCCGGCGCCTGGATCGCGTGGTCAAGACCTTTCTGGATTTTTCGCGCCCCGTGGACGTTCGCCTGGTGGAAGTGGACTTGGCCGCGCTGGTCGCGGAAGTGGCCGCGCTGATGACTCCCCAGGCGCGCCTGGCGCGCATCGACATGTATTTCGACGCCCCGCGGGGCGAAGTCATGCAGATTCGCGGCGACGCCGACATGCTCAAACAGGCCGTTCTGAACCTGGTGACCAACGCGCTCGATGCGATGAAGCAGGGAGGTTGGCTGCGTCTGAGCGTCGCGCGCAACGGCGAATCGGTGATTCTGGAGGTCGCCGACAACGGCCCTGGAATTCCGCCCGAGCTGCGCCAAAAAGTGTTTCAGTTATACTTCACCACCAAGCCCGCGGGCTCCGGAATCGGTCTTGCAATGACGTACCGGGCGGTCCAGTTGCATAATGGTACTATCGACTTTTTTAGTGAAGACGGCCGTGGCACCACGTTCCGCCTGGAGTTCCCCGCGGTGGTGGGACATGGGTAAATCCCGCTTCGGCGCGGTGCTCGCGCTGTCCGCGTTTTCCGGCTCCTGCTGGTTTCAGAAAACGCACACCGTTTTCATTCCGCCGCCTCCGCAGGTCCAACCGAGGATCCCCACCGAAGCCGTTTCGCTGCCTCAACCAACCATGATCGCGGGCGACCCGCTTCCGCCCGAGACACCCGATTCGATTCCCACCCTCGCGCCGCCGCCCGCGCCTCCCGCTCCGCATCGCAGACCGGCCGAGCCAACCCACACCGCTGCGCCACCGCCCGCGCCCGAACAGCCGGAAACTCCCCGGCTCGGCCCGGTCTTCACTCCCGATCAACGCCGCGAATACAACCGCGCGCTCGATGAAAGCCTGGACCACGTGCGCCGCGCGCTTGAAATTCTCGCGTCCCGGAACCTGAACTCCGAACAGTCGCAAGTGCGCAACACCATCAGCACTTTCCAACATCAGGCCGAGCAGTATCGCGACCAGGATTTGATTTCCGCGGTCAACCTTGCCCATCGCGCCGACCTGCTCGCGCAGGATTTACTCACGCGCGTGCAGCAATAGAGCGCGCAACTATGGCTCGTTCGCGACGGCGGGAGGACGCCAGCGGCCGTCGAGAATCGCCTGGCTCGCCCAATACAGCCGGAAGCTGAGATTGAACGCCCCCGCCGGCGCGGGCAGCCAGTTGCTTTCCTTCTCCGCGCCCGGCGATTCGCGCTGGATGTAAAGATCGAGCGAACCGTCCGGGTTGAACTTCAATGGATCGCGATCGCCGATGGCATACCGATGCAGCGCATTCGCGGTGAAATACCCGTCTTCGCTGTATACCGTGACGGACCAGAACGCCTTCACGCGCGGAATTTCGTTTTTCGCAAAATGCATCCGGTAGCGATGCGCGCCGTCGAGAGCATGGCCGTTCGCGTCCTGGCGGCAGTGCAGATACACCGCATCTTCCGGAGGATTCGCGCCCAGCCCGATCCGCGCGACCTCTGCGCGAGCCTGGTAATGCGTGCCGTAGCGCCCCACCAGCTTCGACCAGCCCGTCCATCCCGTAGGTCCAGGTTCGCCGACCGCGCCGGTGAGCGAATTGAGATGCGCTGCCGCGGCCGCCGCTCCCTGCTCGATCGATTTCATGCCGTCGGTACCCAGAGCCGAAGGATCGAATTTCCCGGCCACGACTCCGATTTTGCGGATTTCCGCCATCATCGGCCCATCGCCCGCGTGCGGCGGATTCTCGACCAGAAGTCCGGCGAACAGCGTGAAGAATTCGCGCGCACTCATCCGCTCCACCTCCTGGGGCGGACGAACGAATCCTCTCGTGTCCGGCTGCGATGGAGGTTTGGTCAGCGGCGCGGGCCCGTCGGGATAGCGGCTCAGAGGCATCAGCACGTATCCGTCCTGAAGCTTGTGCACCAGCGGATAATCCGAAACGCCGTTGGTCTGCGTCCGTCCCAGCAGCCACGCCACGTTGGTCGGGCAATCGATTCTGTGGACGCGCGCCGGAAGTTCGCCCTTCCACCCCGGCCCGGCGATCGCAAACCAGTTGTCGCCCGTGCCCGTGGTGCGCTTGCCGGGAACCGAAATCGTTTCGGTCCACGCATCCATCAGTTGCATCATGTAATACCGCCCGCCGGTATCGCCGGCATGCAGCACAATCGGCTCTTTCGATAAATCCAGCCACGCCGAGGAATACAGCGTATCCGCATTCGGCCGGATCACCTGACGAAACTTGTCGTCCGGGAACTCGCGCAACTGGGTGAAGCGATTGGTCTGCGCATCGCCCAGGGGTGCGTAGCGCACCGTGTTGCGTCGCGTGAGCTCCATGAGCACCAGCGGGTAGGCGAAATCGTAAGCTTTTTGAGCGATGGCTTGAATTTCAGCCGAGGGAAGCTGTTGCGCTTGGATGCCGCGCATCGCCAACAGGGCGCAGGCCATTGCTGCGAAACCCAGCCGAGTTCGAATTCTCATCTTCGATATGTTATCAACCGAACGCAGCCGGCCCGCGCGCCGGCTTCTTTCAACAGGCCGTTCTATAAATCGTCATTGGTGCGGTCGCGCCGCATCGATTGTCCGAATCCGCCCGCGCTGACCCATTCCTTCGCGCGCTTGTCGTAGACCGTCACGCCCAGGCTGCGCGTCTCCGAGATGAACACGTTGTCCTTGGTGTAGCGAATATATCCGCCGATCGAATGCGCCTTCTCCGGACCCGCATGCAGCACCCGCGAATCGTTGAGGTGCATCGTGTATCCGTAGTGCCCCACGCCTCCGCCGGCCATGGCGAAGAACCATCCGGGCTTTCCCGACGCGGTGACGATGTTGGTCTTGTTGAGCGTGCGCTCATATTCCGCGATCGGATCGTTCACGCGCGAAAGCGCGTTGATTTCGGCCGCATCCGGCGTTCCCGCCACCGCGAGCCGGCTCTTGCGGCCTTTCGAATTGTACGGCTCCATCGGCTTGCCGGCCCATCCCGAAAGAAAGAACGTGGTCGCTCCGGGTGCGCCCGCAATGCTCGCCGTTTTTCGTGCCGCGCGACGGTCTCCCTGCCCCGCTCCCCAGCCGAGATTGGTCAGCAGATCGTAATCGTGATCACCGAATGCCGCCATCCCCGTGCGTCCCTGCCGAAGCATGGCTTCTTCAGCGTCGTTATATCGGACGCCGATATATTCGGTCGGAGTGAAAATAGTCGAGCTGAGCTGAATCCCCCACTTTCCGTCGTTATTGGTGACCGCATAAA
>JASHWA010000633.1 GCA_030044325.1 Bryobacteraceae bacterium | reverse complement strand
CAGCGCATCGCGCAAGCGCGCCGAGCTGAGCCGGCAATCCCGCGCAACATTGATCCGCCCTCCGCTTTTGCGCCTGAGCAGCGTCCCCAGCGCGCGCCCGAGATCGACGATATCCGAGCTCACCAGCTCCTGGTCGGCAACGCCACGAATATCGTATTCGCGGAAAATGGTCGGTTTGAGCATAAATTGCAGAGTATCGGAATTCGACCCGCGCATGCACCTGACCAACGCGCTCCCTGACTGTCCATCCACCCGAGCCGTTTGAGGCGGGACCGTTATTGAGCGCGTTGGTCGTCGATGCAAGAAAGCCGTCCCGGCTGGCGTTCCGCGACGTACATCAGGTGCGGCGTGTGGCTATCGTCTTCGCCCTCTTCAAGCGAGTGACCGGCCCGGTCGAACACATCGATCACCCGCAGCCCCGATTTTTCAAGCTGCGCGGTCACCGTCTTACGCGACGCGTAATAGTGCAGGCACGCATAGAAATGGCCCTGGTCGTTGAGCAGGGCGTATTCCTCGGCGATCAAGCGCAGCCGCGCGACGCGCAGGTGATTCCATGCACCCGCCAAAAACTTCGCGCAGTTCGACGCGAGCGACGCCGGATTCGAGGACCACTCGAGGCGCGGGCCCGAAAACGCGCGCCCGTATCGCAGGTTGTGCGCGCAGAACGCGATGATCCCGCCCGGACGCAGCACGCGCCGCACTTCGCTCATCGCGCGCAGCCGGTCTTGGTGTGAGAAAAGATCGATCACGTTGTCGCTAGCGAACGCACAATCGAATGCATCGGCGTCAAACATTCGAAGATCGCGGAAATCCGCCTCGCGGGCGCTGACCCCGGGCATCGCGCGCTTCAGATACGCCACCATCACCGGCGAATAATCGATGGCTTCATAGCGCCGCGCGAGCGGAGCAAGATAATGCGTGGTCCGTCCCGCACCCACGCCGATATCGAGCACGTCGCGCCCGCAGAATCGCGGCTGATATTTCAGCAGGCACGCGGCTTCGGCCGGATACAGAAAATTGGCCGCATAGCGCCGGTAAGCGCCACGCGCCTGATACACGGCGTCGATCGTCGCCTGCTGCGTGGCCGCCATCGCGCCGCCGGTCATTGAGTTTCGCCGATGCTCATTGAAATTCGCGGAGGCACTCCGCGGTCTGATGGAGCGCGCTCTCGATTTCGCCGTCAATCAGCCCATGCGCCAGCTTCTGAATCCACAAGGGACGGAACGTGTGGCCGCCGGTGGGAATTCGCAACGCGCGAATGCGCGGGTCGGTTTGCGAGGGAAGCTCGCCGAGCTCCTGCATTTCGCTGAGCAGCGGCTCGCCTTCCGTGAAGATCAGCGTCGCGCGGCTGTTGTTTCGCTCGAGGGCCGCCCGCGCCTCTGCGAGCGCCTCCATCTGCATCTCAAACGGCCGCGCCGGATGCGCGCGCCGCGCACGAAATCCCTCGACGGCGAGCCGCTTGATATCGGCCGGGCTCACTTCACCCCTCGCCACCCGGCGCCAATCCGTCCAACTGGTCAAGCCTTTGATGGTGCGCTTCAAAGCGCGCAGCCGGTCGACCTCGGGGTCCCACTTGAACAGCCGCGGATTGAGCAGCACCGCCGAACGGATGTCGGAATCGCGAACCGCGGCGTGCAGCGCCCAGAATGCGCCGGAACACAGCCCGATCGCGATGAACTGACGAACCCCCACCCGCGAGCGCAGCGAATGCATCGCACGCTCCACCTGGGCAACCAGCCCGTCTTGATACAGGTGCTCGACATCCAGCACGGCCTCGCCGTCGCTTTCTCCGATTCCGCCCAAATCGAGGCGCAGAGAAATCACGCCGCGCGCGGCCCAGCGCCGCGCCGCTTCCACCCACATGCGGTTCGGCCCGATATGCCGCGTCGCGCCGGGGTTCAAAAACAGCACGCAGCACTTGCTGCGCTGCGCTTTCGAGCCGGGCTCGCACAAAATTCCGAACATTTGCTTTCCCGAATTTTCGACAGTGTAAATCGTCTCGAGCACGCCGCCCCCCATGTCGGCAATGGCGACTCGCGCGGCCGGGTTTTCCGTCTGGCATGGCCCGGCGCTGCGTGCGCGCAGAAATTCGGTCATTGCGCGGCTGGTCTCCTCCGGCGGAACGGCTTCATGCGGAATCGCCATTATGGCGGCGTAGCCGTGGCCGGGTTTCACCTGCACCTCGCATTGCGCGGCCTCCAGCGCGCGAACCAGTTTCGCGTCGGCGGCCAGCTCATCGCGCGTCAAAACCAGCACGCGGCGGCCCGGCATCGCCGGAAGTGCTGACAGATCCAGCGATTCGATGGCGGCCTGCGTTTCCGGCGCGATCAGAAACCCTCCCACCTCGAATCCTGCGGCAGGCTGCGGCGGCGCCTCGCCACTCGAGTACTCCCGAAGCTGTACGTTCGCAAACGCGCGCAGCTCGCGCAACAGCGCCCGCCCCGTCGCGGCCGCGCCCCACACGATCAGCTCTTCAAATTCGCGCGCGCCCGCCGCCGCGGCCAACACGAGCATCGCGCCGAATCGCACGCCTGACAGCGCGATCCGCTCGACCCCCGCCGTCCTGCGCAGTTCCGCCGCCGCGTCGCTCACCGACTGCACCCACGCCTGCAGCAGTCCGCCATCCATCGCATCGCCCGAACTGTCGCCCGTCCCCGGAAGATCGAAGCGCAACACCGGAAATCCGTCTTGCGCGAGCCGCCGCGCCACAAATCGCAGCGGCCGGTACGAGCAGATATCGTCCCAGCCGAGCGGCGGCGCCATCACCACGCCCAGCGCCTCGCAGCGCTTCTCGGGAAGGTCCACGTGACCGAGCAGCGAATAGCGGCCGGAACGGAACCATCGATGAATGGTTTTCATCCGGCCCTCCCGATCGCGGCTTTCACGCGTCCTTCCGCGTTGACCGCCGTGATGCTGATATTCGCGGGCATGGGCGCGCCGTGCGATCGCGTCAGAGTAATGCGCCGCGATCCGCCGGGCTCGATTCCGAAATACGCGTCATCCGCGATCCATCCAGGCGCGAAGGCACGCACGCCCCACGCCAACCGGCGCGACGTCAGCGTGACTTCAATCGCAGCGTCGTTCGAAGCGATTGCGTGCGCCGTGATCCCTAAGTCGATGCGCTCAACAGGTCGCGCAGCCGGAAAACGGAAAGTCTGCGCGAACGGCGCATCGCCCCGTGCATCCTGCATGCTCACCGCGATCACGTCGTGCCCCGGAGGGCCGAAGCGGTAAGCCCACGCCGCGTCCATAAAGCGGCCGAGAACCTGCTCCACGCCGAAAGTCGCCGTTTCTCCCGCATTCACATGAATCGAACGTTCGGATTCGGCGGTGCGCTGCTCGTGACGGTAAAGCGCGACGCGCAGCACGGCATCCATCGGTTCCGCGCGGTCGTTGGCGACGTGAATATCCACGCCGTTCAATCCCTCGTCCGTGGTCCAGATGGCTCGCGGCGCGAGCGCGCGCTTCAAAAACCAATACGCCGCCTTCGGCGCCCCGCACGAATCGAGAATTCCCCAGCCCGCGCCGGGTTCCAGGTCCGCGGCCCACAGAACGATTCCGCCGTTATTTCCCGATTCCGCGCGCCGCCATTCTCCGAAAACCTCGGCCATCGCTTCGGCGGAAGCCATGCGCGACAGTTCCCAGTAACGGGCGGCATCACTGTAGCGCAGCGCGGCGGGATCGATCGAATACAACAGCTTCAAATAATGATCGCGAACGTCTTCGAAGTCCCAGCCCGTTCCCGCGTCGCGCGGCGCGGCGCGCTTCCATGCCGGATGCGTCGGCGAAATCCCTCCGCGTACGGCCACCGCCATTTTCTCGATGGTCTCCGGTTCGGGAACGTTCGCGAACGCCAGACACTCGGAAGCAAAACGCACCTGCGCCCGCCGCGCGTCTTCGAACGGACGGAGATAAGCGCCCACGCCGAAATAATTCGCCACACCCGCGCGCGTGCGGAACGGAAGATCGCCGCCGCACGGCGCCGAAGGAAGATATGGAACCCCGCCGCACGCCTCCTCCGCCATCCGCGGCAGTTCTTGTGCGAAAAACGGCGCGCGCGCGATCGACGGATCCAGGCCCAGCATGGCCGCCTGCTGCTCGATTTCCGAATTCCCGCATATGAGCGCAGTGCTCGAATGATTCGCCAGGCGTGCCAGCTCCGCTTCGGCCTCCTGGCGAACGGTTCGATGAAATTCCGCGTCCTCGAACGGATAATCCATGTTGGCGAACATCATGTCCTGCCACACCAGCAGGCCGAGCTCGTCGCAGATTTCGTGAAAGACGTGGTCTTCGTACACCATCGTCCCCGCCAGGCGGACCACATTGAAACCGGCGTCGCGAAGACGCGTGAGCCGTTCTCGAATCGCGCGCGGAGAAGCCCATAGCGCCACCGCGTCCGGCGGAGTCCACACCACGCCGCGCGCGAACACGCGCTGTCCGTTCACTTCGAATCCGTCCGAAAACTGAATCGTTCGAAAACCCGCTGGCGTCTGATCGAACACCGCGGTCGAACCGTCCTCAAGCTCGATCTCCGCGCGCACCGGATATAAATGAGGATGCCCGTGAGTGTGCGGCCACCATCGGCGCGCGTCCGGAACCCGGACGGCCGCCTCGATTTTCCCCTCCGCGAATTCGATCGGCGCGAAATGATCGCCGGCGAAAAATCGCCCCGAAACCGGACGCTGCCGATGGTCCAGCACGCGAAAGCGAGCTTCCAATCGGACCACCCCGCCCGAACCGTCCAATTCGACCCTCCGCGTCACATTTTCGAGCGACAGTCCCGTGCGCCGGACCAGCGTGATCGCACGCCACGGGCCCACCGGCTCCGGTTCCGGCGCGAATCCCGGAGCGCGCCCAACCAGCGTCGTTCGAACCCAGCGCAACTGCGAATCCGAAACCACGCGAGTTCGCCAGCGCGCCGCCGGCGGCCGCGACTTTCGCTCGCGCAGAAAATCGGAAAGCGCGCGGCAGACGATCACCAGCTCATTGCGCTCTCGAACTGTGCTGGTGATGTCGATGGAGTGTGACGCGAACATCGACGTGCTCGACACGATCGGATCGCCATTGAGCCAAACTTCCGCGATTGTCGCGATTCCGCCGATTTCGAGAATGATCTCTTCGCCGTCTTCGGCGCGCGGCGCT
>JASHWA010000632.1 GCA_030044325.1 Bryobacteraceae bacterium | reverse complement strand
AACGGGAAAACGGGGACAGGCTACCCTTTCACCTTTTCAAAAGGGAAACTCGGTGGGAAGCTCGGGGCGTCCATAGCATTTCCTATTTTGCGCGGAGTTCTCCAGGGAAAGTCGGGCGTCCGGGGGGAACCCGCGGGGAGTTCCGGCGCGATGACCGAGCCGCCTCGCGTTCAGTGGCTCGGATTGCAATGTACGCTGTTGAAAATAAGGGTATTATTATCCGTGCGAAAAAACCGGCCCCGCCCGCACTATACTTCGATGGCCCTGTTTCGCACGCAATCCGCCGCACTGTTCGGAATCGACGCGCATTTGATCGAGGTCGAGGTCGACATGTATCCCGGCGCGGCACGCGATATCATCACCGTCGGACTGCCCGATATTGCCGTAAAGGAAAGCCGCGAGCGGATCAAATCCGCGATCATGAACTCGGGTTTCGGCTATCCCTCCAAAAGCGTGACGATCAATCTGGCACCGGCGAACCTGCGCAAGGAGGGCGCGGGATTCGATCTCCCGATGGCGCTCGGAATCCTGGGCGCGATGGGTGTGGTCGCCACCGCGGAACATCATCTGTTCGTCGGTGAGTTGTCGCTCGATGGAAGCGTTCGCGCCGTTCGCGGCGCGCTTTCGGTCGCGGCGTGCGCGCGCAAGCGCGGCATTCGGAAGCTCGTCGTTCCGCTTGATAATGCGGCTGAAGCCGCGGTCGCCGACGGCGTGGATGTTTACGGCATTCGCCATTTGTGCGAGGCGGTCCGGTTCCTGCGCGAGCCGGCTGAGTTTAAACCCCACCCCCGAAACGGGACGCCAGCGACCCAGGAATCCGCCGACGTCCTCGATTTCAAGGATGTTCGCGGCCAGGCCAGCGCGAAGAGAGCGCTGGAGGTCGCGGCGGCCGGTGGACACAACGTGCTGCTCATCGGCCCGCCTGGCTCGGGCAAAACGATGCTCGCCAAACGATTCCCAGGCATTCTCCCGCCGCTCACTTTCGCCGAGGCGCTTGAAACGACGCAGGTCCACAGCGTCGCCGGTGTCTTGCCGAAGGGTACTGGACTGATGCAAGCCCGTCCATTTCGCTCGCCCCATCATTCCGTATCGGATGCCGGATTGATCGGCGGCGGAGCCGGAACTCCGCGGCCCGGTGAGGTGAGCCTGGCACACAACGGTGTTTTATTCCTGGACGAACTACCCGAGTTTCCACGAAATGTCCTGGAGCAGCTGCGGCAGCCGCTCGAAGAAGGCTCCGTGACCATCGCCCGCGCGCAGGTGACGCTTTCCTTCCCGGCATCCACTCTCTTGATCGGGGCAATGAACCCGTGCCAATGCGGTTTTTTTTCAGACCCCAGTAGGGATTGCAGATGCACCGGCGCGATGATTCAGCGATATCTGGGCAGAATCAGCGGCCCTCTGTTGGACCGCATCGATCTGCATGTCGAGGTTCCGGCCGTTCCCTACCGTGAGTTGCGCGCTAAGGATGAAGGGACGAGTTCCGCTCAGATTCGCGCGCGGGTGGAGCAAGCCCGCGCCGTCGAGCAGACGCGCGGATTCTACAACTCGCGAATTCCGGTTCGCGAACTGCGGAAATTGTGCGCACTCGATGACGCCGGCGAGCGAACGCTCGAAATGGCCGTTCGCCGCCTGGGTTTATCGGCGCGTGCTCACGACCGCATCCTCAAAGTCGCTCGAACCATCGCGGACCTGGAGCATGCCGAGCGGATCGGCGCCAAGCATCTCGCCGAGGCGGTCCAGTATCGAAGCCTGGATCGCAACTACTGGCAATAGCGCCGGCCCGCGTTGGACGGCATCCCGCCAGCGGCTCAAAAAGTTCGACCTTCTTCAGCGCACCGACTGTAAATACGCACCGATATTTAAGAGTATATTTACCGAAATGTTGGCAATATCCTCCGTAATTCCCTCGGAAAAACGCGACAAGGCACAAGGCAGGCCGGCGCGCTGGTTAATCAGGCGATCCACAGCGCATTCGACCCGCATTTCCCAGGGTCGGTTGCGCGGATGTCAGTACGGAAGCGTCGCTGGAGCGAGGCTCTATGGCCAGCTGGGTACGCGCTTCAGCGACGCCGCCCGTTACCCCGGTAATCTGCACGCCCACCGTGAAGGAGTCCGGCTTGGCGCGCTCGCAATGGCGGACGCTTCCCACAATTGCGACGGAATGCAGCGTGATCGAGACCTGTGTGCCCACCCTAAGCTGGGCGCCTAACAGGACGCGGTAACCGGATTTCGAAATGTCGATGATCGTCGCCGCAAAATGTCTCTTTCCCGCGGAGTCCTGCGCGGTGAGGACCACGGATTCCCACACTTCATAACGATGTTCGCTGCGACGCTGCATATTTCGAATTTATCTCTGATGGCCCTCTGTTTACGAGCCGACATTTCTTCTATTCCAGTCCATCAAAGTACTCGGTTCGTGGCCTAAATTCCCTGTATGAACGCGCTGGGGTCGCTTGGGGCAAGGCCGCATTTCGTCGCGTGAGAGCTGCATTGCCCGAACCACCCGTCTTGAAACATCGCCCTTCAGCGCGACCCAGAGGCAGGTCAGTGCAATTGCTTCAAACGAGTGCATAGCTGCTGGCTTACTGAGTTTTCGGCAAATCGAGGACCGGATTCGCGGCAAAAAAATTGAATGGGCGGATCTCAAAATCGTGCCACAGGGTCGGCATCACCGGCCAATCCTCCTCGCGCGGCATGTGGTGAAAACCCAGCGTGTACCAGCCGACCAGATCGGTGTTCTCGATCGGCCGGTTGGCGCTGGTCCACACCGCCAGACCATCCGACGCCGTGCTGCTGGTGGGATAAACGCCGGCCGCGTAGCGCTCGGAGGGATTGTTCGGCGTCACCCAAAACTGGTGCCCGGAGAATGCGGCGAGCTTTTGCGGAGGATCGTC
>JASHWA010000631.1 GCA_030044325.1 Bryobacteraceae bacterium | reverse complement strand
CTTTTGTGGTTGATCAATGCTCCGGCGCAGCGCCTGGTGACGGCGATCAACGGAGTGGGCCGCAACCTCGCGGTGGTGGTCGATCAGGGAGTGAAAGAAAACAAATTCAAGAGTTAGTGGTGAGTAGTGAGTGGCCAGCCGGCGCAGATTCGTCGACGATCCACCGACTACAAACCGCGAACAGAGGACAAAGAAATGGCTGACATTAACGCGATTGCGGATCAGATTCAGGGATTGACGCTGCTCGAAGCTTCGCAGCTCGTAAGACTGCTTGAAGAGAAGCTGGGGGTTTCGGCGGCCGCGGCTGCGGTTGCGGCGGCTCCGGCGGCGGGCGGCGGCGCGGCTGCGGCTGCTCCGGTCGAAGAGAAAACCGAGTTCACCGTCGTTTTGACCGCGGCCGGCGCCAACAAGATCAACGTGATCAAGGCCGTCCGCGAGGTCACCAGCCTCGGTTTGAAGGAAGCCAAGGACCTGGTCGATGGCGCGCCCAAGACCATCAAAGAGGGCGTGAACAAGGAAGAAGCCGACGCGATCAAGAAGAAATTCACCGACGCCGGCGCCAGTGTCGAAGTAAAATAAGTTTTGCTCGATCCGGAGATCGAAGGCTACTATCTTCGAACTCGGGAATCCGCACGCCTTCAGGCGGACGAAGGCGAGCTCGAACGCGCGCGGACTCAGTCGATCCTCGCGCGTCTTCTGCCGCCCGCGCCCGCGCTCGTCTACGATATCGGCGGAGCCGCTGGAGTCTACGCATTCTGGCTCGCCGAGCGCGGCTATCTGGTGCACCTGATCGATCCGGTTTCAGAGCATCTCGACGAAGCCCGCGCGATCGAGGCGGAATCCGAGGTGCGCCTCGCTTCGATTATGCAGGGCGACGCGCGGCGGATCGATGCGCCCGACCGATCGGCCGACGCAGTGCTCATGCTCGGACCGCTGTATCATCTGCCGGATCGAGACGGGCGCCGGCAGGCGCTTTCCGAAACGCACAGAATTTTGAAGCCGGGGGGAATCGTGTGCGCCGCGGCCATCTCGCGCTTCGCATCGCTGATCGACGGCGTGCGAACCGGCGCCTTTCACGACGCCGGCTTTCGTGAAATTGTCGCCGCGGATCTCGCCACGGGCGAGCATCGCAACGCGTCGCGCGATCCTGCCTGGTTCACCACGGCATATTTTCATCGTCCCGAGGAGCTGGCAAAAGAGGTCGCGGAATTCTTCGATGACGTGCGCCTGATCGCGATTGAAGGTCCCGTGTGGATGGCCGCGAAATTTCAGGCCGCCTGGGCCGGTCGCGTCGAGCGCGCGCGCCTGCTCGAATTTCTGGAGCAGATCGAATCCGAGCCGTCCATACTCGGCGCGAGCGCGCACATTATCGCCGCGGGACGCCGGACAGAGTAGTCGGCGTCAATATACTTGACGCACCACCGTGCGGACACCCATGAAAATGCCGATAAGCCGCACCATCTGCGGAAGAAGGGGACTGTCCCCTGGCGCCGGTCAACTCGCCGCCGTCAACACCGTCGGCGGACTGTCCCCTTCTTCCGCCCGTCCGGAATGCGGACATGTCCCTTCTGGACCTCAAGGGCCGAACCCCCTCCAACCGGTGTGTCGAGTATATTGACGCCGGGTCGTTTGCCCCTTTTTTGAGCAACCTCTATAGCGCGGCGATGCGGCGGTGAATCAGCAGGAAGTATAATCCCAGCGCCGCGAGCATGGAGCCGGCGCCGGCAATGGTCGCCGAGACGCTGAACAGCGGAATCAGCTTGCCCGCCACCAGGCTTCCGAGCGGCATTCCGCCGCGGAAGGCGACGTTATAGACGCTCATCACCCGCCCGCGCATTTCATCGGCGGTGATCGCCTGCACGACGGAATTGACCATCGAAAAGACGAAGATCAGGGCAGCGCCGCCGAGGAAAATCAGGACGCCGGACATGATCATGGATTTGGACAGCGCGAAGGCGGTGATCAGCGCTCCGAGTACGATGAGCGCGATCAGCGCCGCCGCGCCCTGCCGCTTCAACTTCCCGAATGCGGCGACGCCCAGAGCTCCCACGATCGATCCGCAGCCGGAAAAAATCAGCAGGTGCGTGTAGGTGGTCGCGTTGCCGTTAAAAACTTCGCGCGCGAACACCGGCAGGAACGTCATCAGCGGGATGGCGAGCGCGGTCATGCAGAACGCCAGAACGATGAGCGAATCGAGACCGGCCTTGGTGCGCACGAATCCGATGCCCTGCTTCATGCTGGTGAGAATCGGCTCGCTCGAGCGCGCCGGAACGAAGCCCACGTTGATCATGTACAGCGACACGATTACGGCGATGAAGGAAACGCCGTTCAATCCGAAGCACCAGGTCGCGTTGAGCTTGGCGAGCGTGATTCCGGCGATGGTGGGGCCCAGAATGCGGGCGATGTTGAACTGGATGGAATTCCAGGCGATGGCGTTGGCGAATTCGCCGGGGCCGACCAGCGTCGGCAGAAGCGCCTGGTAGGCGGGCCCTCCGAACGCCTGTCCGGTTCCTGAGATGAACGACAGGCACAGAATGTGCCACACCTTCACCTTGCCGAAAAAGAACAGCCCGGTGAGGATGAAGGCCGAGGTCATCTGGATGTATTGCGACATCAGCAGCATCGCGCGGCGATCGCGGCGATCGGCCATCACGCCGCCGACGAGCGAGAGCAGGATAATCGGCGCCTGCCCGAGGAATGCGTCGAGGCCCAGATAGAACGGATCGTTGGACAGCGTGTAGACCAGCCACGCCTGCGCGACCGTCTGCATCCAGCTTCCGATGGTGGACGTGCAGGCGCCCATCCACATCAGGCGAAAATCGCGGTAGGTGAACGCTTTGAAAACTCGATCGATCACAGCGGCCCTACCTTTATTAGACCGTGGCTGCTCTGTTTCGAGCATGCTCACGGCAGGGGCCGCTCTCTCTGGATCAGGTGCAGCAGGTTGCCGTCGCGATCCGTGAAAAACACCAGCCGGTTGCCCAGGTTGGTGTAGGGATCGCCGAGGAAGTGCACGTGTTGCGACTTGAGCTGCGCGTAGGCGGCGTCGAAATCCTTCACGTCGATGGCGAGATGGCGAATTCCAGGGTCGCGCATTCTCTGTTCGCCGCGCGCGCCGTCCGAGGGAATGATTTCGAGGACCGTTCCGTTGGCGGCGCGGACGAAGTAGTTGCCGTCGTATTCGAAATTAATGCGGAAGGCGAGATGATCGACGTACCATTGGGCCAGCGCGCGCGGATCGGGTGAGGCGATGGCGGTATGTTCGAGGCCGAGAAACATAAGCTCCAATTTTATCAAGTCAGGACTCCGCGGCTCGGCGCTCAAGCGCGACGAGCCAGCGCGCGAACGAGCAAACCGCGACGTTTAAGAGCGTGCTCAGTATGATCAGGGTGATAACGATCGCGCCAAAAATAGCGGCTCGGCTGTTCCACTGGGCCGCGAACCCGATAGGAATCTGCGCGATCACCGCCGAGACGGCAAGGCACACGGGTGCGGTCATGGCGAACGCTAAGGCGACTTTTTTCGCTTGGCGGCTTGAACACCGGCTCCTGAGACCTCGGAACAGCCAGTAAGCCGCAACCACGCCGGGTCCGTACGCTAAGGATATTATGAGCACGTCCTCCTGCACGCGCGTCAACGCGAGTTTCGACAAGGTCGCCAGCAGAACGCCTGCGACTGAGACCGCGGCGCTTGCAAGCGACGCCTTTACCACCGCCACGTAGACGTCACGAGTCAAGCGTCAGTAAACCACAAAACAAAAGACGGTGTCCGAGCCGTTTGGTGAGATGGCGTATTCGCCGTCGTCGAGCTCCTCGTCGGCTTCGACGCGATACAGGTTGTTGCCGAGCGGTGTAACGGTCAGATGCAGGGCGCGCTGGCCGCGATTGTGGCGCGTGGAGATGCTGACCTCCCGGTGATTTCCCTTGCTCTCGACGCGGTACAGCTCGAACGATTGCGGCTGCAATTTATCGGCCTGGATGAGAAAAATCGGTTCGGCGAGCGGAGTTCGCGCGGGCGAGCTGGCTCCGTCGATCGTGTAAGTGGCTTCGTTGTGCTTCGATTCGGGTTTGGAATCGGCCACTTCCGTGGGGATGAGGTTGTCGGCGTGGACCAGGTACAGCAGGTCGGGCTTGGGCGGCCGTGGGCCGGCGTATCTTTCCTGCGCAAAGGCGACCGAGGCGAGGGCGATCAAGAGCAAAAATCGCATTTACCTTTATTCTATTCCCGTGGGACAGCCGGTCGGTTTTTGCCGGCTGTCGAAGGCTCTGCTCCGACGAAGAGACAGCCGGCAAGACCGGCTGTCCCACGCTATTGCCCGTCCGGGCCCGCGTTGCGGCGATTTCCTCGGGCCGGTTGCGGGTCGACTTCGGTCATGTCCACCCGCTGATCGAAATCGCCCAGCAGCCAGCGGCAAAAATAATCCGCGCGGACCCAGAAAAAGTAGTTGTTGTCGGGACCATAACTGTGGCGCTGCCCCGGCAGCACGAACATGTCGAAACGCTTGTCGGCCTTGATCAGCGCGTCGGCCAGGCGCATGGTGTTGGCCATGTGAACGTTGTCGTCCAGATCGCCGGTCGAAAGCAGCAGGTGACCTTTGAGGTTCTTCGCCAGATCCGAATTCTTGTCGATGGAATACTCGAACTTCACCGTGCCGTCGGGATTATCGATTTCCTTGATGCCGTGATGTTTTTCGCTCCAGTTCTGGTTGTAGATGTTGTTTTCGTGATTGCCCGATTCGCTGACCGCGACCTTGAAAAAATCCGGGTACTGGAGCATCGCCGCGGCCGACATGAATCCGCCGCCGGAATGCCCGGTAATGCCGACCCGCTCGATATCGATCCACGGATAGCGTCGCGCCAGCTGCTCGATCGCGGCTTTCTTGTCGGCCAGGCCGTAGTCGCGCAGATTGCCGTAACCGTAGTTGTGATACCACTTGGAGCGGTGCGGATTGCCTCCGCGATTTCCCACTTCGATCACGATGAAGCCGAGATTCGCCAGGCCGACGTTGGGACTGCGCGGCGTGAAGATCTGCGTCACGCTTTCGGTTTGCGGACCGGGATAGACGAAGGCGATGATCGGATATTTTTTGCCGGAATCGAAATCGAACGGCTTGTACATGACGCCGTACAGATCGGTTAAACCGTCGTCGGCTTTGACTTCGAACGATTCCGGCATTTTGAAACCGGCGTCGATCAATGCGGAGACGTCGGCGGTTTCAAGATCGAGATCCATCGCGCCGGAGCGATCGAAGAGAACGGATTGCGGCGCGGAGGCAACCGTTGAAAAATTGTCGACGAAATATTTTCCGTCATCCGACATCGCGACTGCGTGCGACGCGTTGGCTGAATCGAGCATTTTTATGCCGGTGCCATCCAGGTTGATCGAGTACAGGTGCGGGAAATACGGATTCTCGCCGGTTTCGCGCCCTTCCGCCAGGAAGGTGATGGTGCGCGCTTTTTCATCGACGCTCTCGATGTCCTCGGTCACGAATTCGCCGCTGGTGACCTGGTTCTTGAGCGCGCCGGAGCCGTCGTAAAGATAATAATGACCCCAGCCGTCGCGCTCGCTCCAGAAAAGCAGCTCCGCGCCGTCGTTGATGAGCCGCAGCGGCCTGGTCTCAACGTACGTGTTGAGGCGCTCTTCGACGAGCGTTTTGATTTCGCCGGTGTCGGGATTGGCCACGCAGATATCGACCTTGTGCTGATCGCGGCTGCGGCGCTGGAAATACAGTTTTCCCGAACTATCGGCGATCCATTCAGGATCGGTGCGCTGCTTTTCCCGTTGACGGGCGGTGACCGGCTGGTCGAAAACCTGGAGCGTCTGATCCTTGAAGCGATCGGCTTTCATTTCCTTGCGCGCCTGCGTGGCGACCTCGAAAACTTCAAGGTGCGATTGCGGGACGTTCGCTTCGCCGGGCATCGCGTACTTGTAGGTTTCAAGCGCGGGGCGCGGATTGGCGAGCGTGTTGATCACCCACAGGTCGGCGACCTTGCGCTCATCGCGGCGAACGACGGCGAAGCGCTTGGAGTCCTTCGACCAGTGAATCTGGATGGGCGGAATTCGGCCGGTCTTGTCGCGCATCGCGCCGCCGCGGCCGCCGCGCCCGCCGTTTTGTTCGTCGTCGCGCTGCTGCATCTGCTGGATTTCAGTCCCCGAGATGTGGCGCGCGTAGCTGAAGCCGTCCTCGCCGTCCTTGGTCACGCGGATTTCTTTGATGTTGGGGTCGTCCGCCTTCTTGAGGGAAAGCGCGTAGCTGCCGGCGTCCATCATATATAAGTCGTACTTGCGGGCAAAGACGATCCATTTTTCGTCGGGCGACATGGAGGCCCACATCGGCTTGCGCGGTTCCGGAGTGAACTCGGGCGGAAGCGTCAGCTTTCCGGTGGCGAGATCGTATTCGAAATACAGCGTCCTCATGCGCGGATTGGGAGCGGGCGCGTTTCCCCGGCCGCGGCCCTGAGGATCCGGCTGTTGAGAAGTGGTAGTTTCATCCACCTGCTGCTCGCCGCCGATCACCTTTTGCGAGCCGTTGATGTCGGCGTCGCGATCGACCTCGATTTCGAACTCGACGACGGTGTCGTTATGCGTGAATTTGATAGTGCGGATGGGCAGATGTTCCGCGTCGTAGGGATTGCGCGTGATCTCGGTGAGCATGGCGGCCATTTTGGCGCTGTCCCAGACCGGCGTTTTCGTTTTCTTGACCGGATCGACCAGATAGAAACGGCGCCCGTGCGTGGTTTCGTAGCTGTACCAGAAGCGGTCCGAGGTTGCGAGCCAGTGCGGAGTAACGGTCAGATCGAAAACAAGCTTGCCCACCTTGGGCGGCGTCCAGCGTGTGGCCAGCTCGTAATTCGCTTTGTGGACGGGCACAGGTTCGGTCTTGGCCGTGGGCGCATCCGCGGCATACAGCGCCGGGACCAATGAAATCAGGGTCGGAATGAGCCGGAAAAGCTGCATCGGGCACCTCTTTTTGTTGAACAAGGAACTTACGTTAATATATCTCGCGTTTCGCTGCGAGTGCGTGGGACAGCTAACCGGCCGCCTGTCTTCTTCCCAAAGAGAACAGCACGCTGCCGTACAATCGAGCTTATGGGCGTGGTAATCACCGGTGCTGGCGGAGGGTTGGGAATCGCGGTTTCAAAAGCGTTCGCCGATTCGGGCGCGACGGTGATTGCCGTCGACCGCGCGTGGCGTGAAAAGCAGCCGTACGTCACGCTTTCCGTCGATCTGACTACGCCCGGCGGTGCGGGCGCGATGATCGAGCAGGCGTCCGAGCACGGGCCGATCGACGCGCTGGTGCACCTGGTGGGCGGATTTCGTGGAGGCTCGCCGGTCGCGGAAACCACCGACGGCGATTGGGACATGATGATGAACGTCAACGTGCGCGTCGCCTTCAACGCGATTCGCGCGGCACTGGGGCCGATGCTCAAGGCCAGGCGCGGGCGCATTGTGGCGATCGGTGCGCGCGCGGCGGTCGAGCCGCTGCCCAGGTTCGCGGCGTATGCGGTTTCCAAGGCCGCGCTGGTCGCGTTGATCAAGAATGTTGCGGCCGAAGTGAAGGATTCCGGAATCACCGCCAACGCCGTGCTGCCTTCCACCATCGATACGCCCGCCAACCGCCAGGCGATGCCCAACGCGGATTTTTCGAAATGGGTCCCGCCGGAATCGATCGCGCGGCTGCTCAAGTGGCTGTGCTCGGATCAGGCTGCGGACGTGAACGGCGCGGTGATTCCGATTTATGGGAGGGCGTGATGACCAGGCTGACCGAACAGGAAATTTCGGCTGCGATCAAAAAGCTTCCGGGCTGGAGCGTAGCGCACGAAAAACTGCATCGCGAATACAAGTTCGCCGATTTTCCCCACGCTTTCGGTTTTATGGCGACGGCCGCGCCCGCCATTGAGAGGATGAATCATCATCCGGAATGGTCCAATGTGTACAATCGCGTCACCGTGGATTTGACTACGCATGACGCGGGCGGGATCACGGAGCGCGATTTGAAGCTGGCCGAGTTGCTTGAAGGAATCGCGAAGAAGCTCGCATGAAGCGTTTCGCTTTCCTGTTCTTCGCGGCATTTGCTTTTTCGCAGACCTATTCCGCGTCGCCGCAGCTTGATGAAGCGGTCGGCCAGGCGGTTCACGACGGATTGATCCCCGGCGCGGTGCTCATCGCGGGCGCGAACGGAACAATTCTGCATCGCAAGGCTTACGGAAATCGCGCGCTGATTCCGTCGCATGAAGCGATGACCGCGGATACGATTTTCGACGCCGCTTCGCTTACCAAAGTGATCGCGACCACGCCCGCGCTGATGAAATTGTTCGAACAGGGTAAGCTCCGCATTTCCGATCCGGTGACCAATTACCTGCCGGAATTCGACGGCGGCAAAAGCGACATCACCATTCGCGACCTGATGACGCATTTTTCCGGATTGCGGCCGGATCTCGATCTGGAGCCGGCCTGGTCCGGCTACGACCTCGGAATCGGGAAGGCGCTGGCGGAGAGGCCGGTGAATCCGCCGGGCGAGCGGTTCGTTTACAGCGACATCAATTTCGAGCTGCTGGGCGAAATCGTGCGCAGGCTGAGCGGAGAAACGCTCGACCGGTACACGCACGAAAAGATTTTCGAGCCGCTGGGGATGACGGAGACCATGTTCAATCCTCCGCGATCGCTGCGCGAGCGCATCGCGCCGACCGAGATCGATCCGGCCACGGGAAAACCGTTTCGCGGCGTGGTTCACGATCCGACCTCGCGCTACATGGGCGGCGTCGCCGGGCACGCGGGGCTGTTCACCACCGCGGACGATCTGGCGAAGTTCGCGCAAATGATGCTCAACCTGGGCGAGCTCCATGGCGTGCGGATTTTTTCTCCGCTCACCCTCCGCAAATTCACTGCGCCCGCCACTCCGCCGGATCAGCCGATTCTGCGCGGCCTGGGGTGGGATATCGATTCGCCCTATTCGTCCAATCGCGGCGAGCTTTACCCCATCGGTTCGTACGGCCACACGGGCTTCACGGGAACCTCGGTGTGGATGGATCCATCGACGAAATCTTTCGTAATTCTGCTGACCAACGTCGTGCATCCGCATCGCGGCAAGAGTTTATCTTCGCTGCGCAGCCGCGTGGCCACGATCGTCGCGGCGTCGCTGGGCGTGGATGCGCCGGGGGTCACCATCAACGGGTACAACGAAGTCGAGCCGCACCGCATGGTCGCGGCGAACCACGACGTCCTCACCGGGCTTGACGTTCTGGAGCGTGAAAATTTCGCGCCGCTCAAGGGAAAGCGCATCGGTCTGATCACCAATCAGACCGGTCTCGATCGCAACGGGAAACGAAACGTCGACGCGATGCTTGAGGCGGGCGTCAAGGTGACGGCGCTGTTTTCGCCCGAGCATGGAATCGCGGGGAAGGAAGACCGGCCGGATATCGGCGATTCGAAAGACGCCGCGACGGGGCTTCCGGTGTGGAGTTTGTATCAAAACAGCCGGTTTCGCATGACCGCGGGAATGCTCGATACCGTGGACACGCTGGTTTTCGATATTCAGGACTCGGGCGCACGCTTTTATACGTATTCGTGCACCATGCTTGGAGCGGAGCAAGAGGCGGCGAAAACGCATCACCCCATTTTTGTTCTGGACCGTCCCAACCCCATCACCGGTACGCATGTGGAAGGTCCTCTGCTCGATCGCGATCTGGAAAGTTTCGTGGGCTGCTTCGAGATGCCGGTCCGGCACGGGCTGACCTTCGGCGAGCTGGCGTCGATGGCCAACGCGGAGCGCAGGCTCGGCGCGGATTTACATGTCGTCAAGATGAAGAACTGGCAGCGCGGCGACTGGTTCGATTCGACGGGACTCGAGTGGATCGATCCGTCGCCCAACATGCGCAGCTTGAACGCGGAGACGTTGTATGACGGCGTCGCGATGCTCGAAGCGTCAAGAAATCTTTCGGTGGGGCGGGGGACGGATGCGCCCTTCGAGCAGATCGGCGCGGACTGGATTCGCGGCCAGGAGCTCGCACGATTCTTGAATTCGCGTTCGATTCCCGGCGTCCGCGTTTACGCGACGTCGTTCACGCCGTCGGCTTCCAATTTCAAAGGAAGAACGATCGAGGGCGCGCGGTTCGTTATCGTGAATCGTGAACAGTTCGATTCCGTGCGCTTAGGGTTGGAGCTGGCTTACGCGTTTCAAAAACTGTATCCCGGAAAGATCGATTTCGACTCGTGCAGGTTCCTGATCGGGAACCGCAAGGCGATCGAGGCTATGAAATCGGGCACAGACCCGCGCACGATCGCGCAGGATTTTGAGCCGCAGATCGAATCGTTTCTCGCGCGGCGGCGGGCGTATCTGCTGTATTGAAGGCTGACCCCTCGCTTGGTCGCGGCTCGGGGCCGCCGCGGTCTGCCGGTCACGCCGGATACGCTGCTGTAGCTTATTGCGCGTTCTTGAGCTCGATCACCATCACCTCGATCGGCTTGGTTCCCGCGTTCACGTCGGCGTGCCGGGTCTTGCCTTCCGCCGACGTAAGCCAGTAAGCCTTCCCGGTTTCCCAGTGCTCGGTTTCCGAGGAGCCGTCCTCGCGAACGATCTTCATCTCGCCGCCCGAGAGCGCGACGATCACGCGCGGGTGCTCATGCGTGTGCATCACCAGAGGCGTGTTGGGCATCACGATCGATTTCCACACGCTCACGTCGGCGTTTTCAAACTGCGGAATGCGGCGCGTGGCGTTCGATGGCTGGGAGATGGCGCATACAGCGAACACGAGCGCGAAGGCCAGCGATTTTGCGGTCAGTGACAGGCGCATGGGACCTCATCATAACATCCGGCGCGCGAATATTTCCTTCAATTCCTTGCATATTCGTGTTCGCCGCGCGTAGCCCGCCGCGCCGCGAAACCTACACTGAAGGCGCCTGAAGAGCGCGGCGTGGTCAGCTTACTGGAGCTGGCCGGGCTCGGCGCCGCGCTCCGGGCGTTTTTAAGGAGGCGACCGGATGCTCAGTTTCAAAAAATCGGCGGCGCTGCTGGTGGCGGCGGCCGGAATCGTTGCGGCACAGCCCGCGCTCACCACCATCCAGGACATTCTCTATCTGGCCAACGGGAACCGGTTCAACGGGACCCTCACCATCGCGTGGAACGCGTTTCAGGCGGGCGACGGATCGAACGTCGCCACTTCGAGCATGACCGTGCCCATCGTCAACGGCGTGCTGAACGTCCAGCTCGTCCCCACCACCACCGCATCTGCCGGCGCGCAGTACAACGTCACCTTCAACAGCTCCGGCGTCAATCAGTTCACCGAAGTGTGGGCCGTTCCGCCCAGCACGGTGCCCATCCAGTTAAGCGCCGTGCTGGTTTCGCAAGGCACCGTGGTGGGACCCGCGCCGGTGACCACCGCGATCCAGATTTCCGACGTCGAAGGTCTGGAGAACGAGCTGGCCATCCGGCCGCAGGAGGGGATTTCCTTCCAGGTGGGCCGCGCGGCGATCATCGATTCCTCCGGGATGATCGACGGAGCGGCCGGAAATTTGAGCGATTGCGTGCGCGTGGACGGAAGCTCGGGGCCGTGCGGATCGGGATCGTCGGGTCTGCTCCCGTCGTTTTCGACCGGAGAGACGCCCTCCGGAACCATCAACGGAACCAACGCGACTTTCAGCTTGGCGAATACGCCGTCGCCGGCCACGAGCCTGCAACTGTACCTTAACGGTCTGCTGATGTCGCAAAGCGTGGATTACACCATCAGCGGAAACACCATCTCGTTTTTGACGGCGTCCATCCCGCAGACCGGCGACCTGCTGCGCGCCGCGTATCAGTATGCCAATCCATCCAATCCGCTGGGAACGCTCACCGCGGCGCAGGTGATTTGCAGCAGCGTGGGAGCCGCCACCGGCAATACGTCGCTGACCCAGCTCGCCACGTGCACCATGCCCACCGGGCTTTTAGGAACCGGCGACCGGATCGAGGTTCAATTTCAGTTCGCGCACTCCGGTACCTCGACCGGGTTCACCGGCCAGATCAATTGGGGGAGTACGGCGGTGCTCGCGCGTACTGCCACCGCTTCGGAAACCGCGTTCGTCGGACGAATCGAGTTCGGAGTGGGTTCGGGAACGCAGACCTGGGATACGCAGAGCTGGGGGAACACCCTTGGTTTTGCGGTGAACGCGGGAAGCGCGGCGCAGAATACCGGCTCCAGTTTGACCATTTCTTTCCTCGGAGACATGGCTGCGACGACTACTGACAGTATAATTCTCAGCAATTTTACTGTAATCCGGTATCCGGCCCAGACCAATCCTTAAGCGAAATATCTTAGAAACGCGATCGGTTTAATCACTTAGTACAAGCGTTTAGGGGTTTCGTCTAGTACTTACTACGGTTAAATATTCCTTGTTAGAACCGGTACTTTCCTGCAAAATAGTATCAGAAGATTTTACGACGAGGTGCAGACCATGGCGACATTCTACATTGCGGCGCAGACACTCTGGAACGACCGTCGGGCGCAGGACATGATCGAGTATTCCCTTTTGGCGGCCGCGATCGCCGTGATCGTCGCCGGTTTTCTGCCGCCCTCGATCATGCCTTCGATCAGCACCATCTTCTCGAAGGTGATTTCGGGTTTTAACGCCAGCTAGTCTCTTTTCCGATTGCGTCGAACAGTGGCCGAGCCGCGGGATTCCTTCCCGCGGCTCTTATTTTTGCTCGTCGCGTGGCACAGCCGGTCGGTTTTCGCCGGCTGTCCCCGTTCTCTAAGACGGGGGCGACCACATTCATGGCGTGCGCGCGGGTTCGGCCTTGAGCAGCAACGGAATCTGATCGCTCGCGTGACCCAACGCTCGCGCCAGATTCAATTTCGCCAGGTTGTGCGCGAAAATGCTGTCGATCAGGTCCAATTGCGCGGTCGCCACCGTTTCCTGCGCTTGCACCACTTCAAGCGTGTTGACCACCCCTGCTTCCATCCGCGTGCGCGTCATCTCCAGCGTTTCCTGGGCGACTTCGAGATTCTTGCGCGCGACTTCCACTTGTCCCGCGGCCGCCTCCAGATCGAGATAAACCTGCCGCACTTCGCCTTCAATCTGCGCGCGCGTGTCCTCCAGTTCGGCTTTGCGTTGCGCGACCGCCGCTTCCGCCTGCGCGATATCGCCCGACACGCGTCCGCCCTGCCAGATGGGAATGTTGATCGATCCGACCGCGGTGAAGGCCCCGTGCGAGTTGCCCGGATTGGCGCCGAGCACTTCATACTCTCCGCTGATCGAAGCCGAGGGAAGCCGCTCGGATCGCGCGGCGGAGAGCGCCTTTTGCGCCGCGTCCAGTTGCGCTTGCGCGGCTTTGAGATCGGCGCGATCGCGTTCCGCCTGCTTGAGCGCGGCCTCTACGCTTTGAACCGGCGCGGGCGCGAACGGAAACGTGTCGGTGAGCTGATAATCCGCGGTCGGAGGGAGCCCGGTCAGGCGCGCGAGATTGATTTTCTGTTTCGCCAGGTCGTTGCGCAGCGTGATAATCTGCTGCTGCTCGGTGAGCGTGCGCACCTGGCTTTGATCGACGTTAAGTTTCCCCAGCACACCTTCCACGTGCTGTTCGCTCGATTGATGAAAGACGGCGTCGGCGGTCTTGAGCTGCACTTCGGCGGCGGTCACGCGCGCCTGCGCCGCGAGCGTCTGCAGGTACGCTCCGCCCACCGCCAGCGTCACCAGGTCGCGCGCGTCCTCCAGGCTGTATTGATTCGCGCGCGCCGTGGCGCGGGCGGCGCGATAGTTGTTGATCGTCGTCAGGTTGGCCACCGTCTGGCTGAGGCTCGCCTGAAGCGAGAAATAATTGAACGGTCCCACCACGCTGGGGATGTGGTAGCCGGGGATGCTGAAGCGCAGCCCGAATGTCGCAAGATCCACCTGTTCCAGATTCTCGCTGAGCCCTCCCGTCAGATTCGGCAGCAGCGCGCTGCGCGCCACCTTCACCTGCGCGGCGCTTTGCCGCAGCGCTTGCGCCATCCCGATCGCGCCCAGGTTGAAGGCCAGGCCGCGCTTGAGCGCGTCGTCGAGCGAAAGCTTTCCGTCAAACGGCATCGCCGTCGTGCTCGGCGCGCTGCCTGCGTAGGGTCCCGAAATTTGCACGCTGTAGTTCAGCGTGTTGACGCTCGAGGTGGTCCCCGCTACGGGTTGTTGGCTGATCGTCGCCGAACCGCCGCCGGTGCGGCCGGACGCCGGCAAAATCGTCGCGGAAGGCTCCGCCGCGGGCGGCGGCCCTGTGCCGGGCACGCCTTGCGCAAATGCGCCGGCGGCGAAACATATCGAAACTGCAATGCCGGATGGTTTCATGAGGTTTGTTCTCATTTGGAAATGGTCACCAGCTTTCGCATGGAAGCCACCAGTTGGCGCTGCTGAGCATCGGTAAGCGCGGAGAGTTGCTGCGCCTCGGCGCGCCGGGCCCGCGGTTGCGCCCGCGCGAACAGCTTGTCGCCGGCTTCGGTCCGCTGCACCCACTGCATGCGGCGGTCGTGCGGATTGCGCTGCCGCCGCAGCCAGCCGCGCCGCTCCAGCGCGTCGATGATCGCCACCAGCGAGCTGGGATCCAGGCCGGCCAGCTCGGCCATCTCGTGCTGCGCGATGTTTTGAGCGCCGGCGATCGCCAGCAGCCAGAAATCGCGCGCCCTCAGGCCCAGCGGCGCGAGCGTTCGATCCAGCCTGCGGCGCGCTTCCAGCCAGATTTTCCAGTTGCAAAACCACAGTCCCGGCGCGCCCGGATCCAGCGCCGCCGTGATTTTCGATGCCGATTTGAGCGTCGCGCGCGCCATTTATAAGGTCCGGCGGAACAGCAGCGTCGCCCCAGCCAGCACCACCGTCGAAGTCAAAGCGAGCGCGAAGACGTCGGTCCCGATCGCGGAAATTCCCACGTCTTTGAGCAGCAGCGTGCGAAAACCGTGCACCGCGTAAGTGAACGGGTCGCCCGCCGACATCCACCGCAGCCACTGCGGAAAGCCTGCAATGGGATACACCGCGCCGCTGGGGAAAAACAGTAGCGTGTTGAGCACGCCGAAGATCGCGCGGGGGACCAGCGGATCGTTGATCCGCGCCATCAGAAAAAACATCATTCCGATAAGCGCAATCGAGGTCAGGATCACCATCAGGGTGAGCTCGATCAGCCGTATCGGCTCGAAGAAATTGGGGATGTCGGCCACCACCGCGCCCAAAACCAGGACCGTCTCGCCGGCGATAAACGCTTTGATCGATCCCGAGAGATTGAATCCCAGGATCAGCTCCCACTTGGTGATCGGCGTGACCATGTAGCCTTCGTGCAGCCCGCGCGACTTGTCGTCGATGAACAGCAGCCCGCCGCCGATCATGGACATCACGAAAATCGCCAGCGCCACCGAGCCCGGCAGAAGGTACTTGATGTAGTTGATGTACGGGTACACTTCGACCACGTCGAGCGCGGCCTGCCCAGGCTCCCGCGACGCCACCTGCGGCGCGTTGATCGATGCGACCAGTTGCGTCATCTGGTCATCCACCGCGCCGGCAGTCGAACGGTCCGTGTTGTCGGTGATCAGCGCGAGACGCGGCTGGTGTTGTTCGAGCAGATCGCGCGAATAGTGCTGCGGGATGATGAGCACCGCGCCCAGCTCGCCTTTGCGCAGATCGCCGATCGCGACTCCCTGGTCCACGTAATCGACGGGGAGAAACGTGCGCGCATTGGCGCCGACCGCGCGCACGCGCTCGATCACATCCACCGATTCCGGACCGTGATCGAGATTGACCACCCCCAGCATTACGTTCTTGATATTTCCGCCGAACGCGTTCCCCAGGATCACCAGCTGCACCAGGGGTAGAACCAGCGATGCGAACAGCAGCGCGGGGCTGCGGCGGAACTTGCGCATATCGCGCTCGACTAAGGCGAGTGCGCGTTTCATGCACGGCCTCTTTGTGGTTGCGGGTCGGCTTCGGCCATTTCGCTGAGGCCGTGGCCGGTGTAGTGAAGAAAAACGTCGTCGAGACTGGTCGATTCAACCGACAGGCTCTTGAGCTCCAGCTTGTGAGCGCGCGCCAGATCGATCAGTTCCTGCGCGGAAGCCGGGCCGCGGTCGCTTGAGATTCGATAGGTAGCCGAGCCGAGCGCGCGCACGGACTTGACCGCCGGCAGCGCTTCGAGATCGGCGGCGCCGCGCGGAAGGTCGGGATCGAACTGAAGCTCGATGCGGCTCGCGCCGGGAACCGACGCTTTGAGCGCGACGGGCGTGTCCAGGGCGACGATGTGGCCCTTGTCCACAATGGCCACGCGATCGCACAGGCGATCGGCTTCATCCATGTAGTGCGTGGTCAGAAGCAGCGTGCGGCCTTGCTGCGCGCGCAGGTGCGTGACCATTTCCCACACCGAGACGCGCGAAACCGGATCCAGGCCGGTGGTGGGTTCGTCTAAGAACAGAATCTGCGGATCGTGCACCAGGCCCCGCGCGATTTCGAGCCGTCTGCGCATGCCGCCCGATAGCGTGGACGCCATCGCGTTGGCGCGATCGGAAAGGCCCACCGCTTCGAGCAGCTCCGCGGTGCGCTCGCGCCGGCGCGCGCCCGTGATTCCATACAGCCGTGCGTGGATGCCGATATTCTCAGCGCAGGTCAATTCCGGATCGCTGGTCATGTTTTGCGGAATCACGCCGATTCTTTCGCGCACTGCGTTGGGATCGTGAATAATGTCGTGCCCCGCGACCGTCGCGGTTCCGCCGGTGGGCGGCACCAGCGTGGTCAACATGCGGATGAGCGTGCTCTTGCCGGCTCCATTGGGTCCCAGAAGTCCGAAAATTTCGCCGGATTTAACCATAAAGCTGACCTGATCGACGGCTTCGAGCGCGCCGAAGCGCTTGCTGATCGATCGGACATCGATGGCGATTCCGGATTGAGCTGGCGCGGCCATCGTCAATCCATCGCGGCCTTGGGCTGCGGAGCGGGCGGCGCCGCGGGAACCGGAAGCATCACCCACGCGGTCATTCCCAGCGGGAGCTGGCCCTGCGGATTGGGAACCTTCACGCGAATCGCGACGGTTTTGATATCGCGCTTGGTGCGGCTCACGTCGCGCTGCGTGGCGAAATCGGCCTCCACCGCTTTATAGATCACCGGGCCGCTGATTTCGGCGCCGGAAGGCAGCCGCACCGTGAGCGTCTGGCCCATGGCGATGAGATCGGCGTAGGTTTCCTCCACATCGGCGTCCACCCAGGTGGAGCTCAGATCGAACAGCGTGACGATGGGATTTCCGGGATTGACCACTTCGCCCTGGCGTGCGGCGCGAAGCGTGACGATGCCGCTCGCGGGCGCCAAAATCTGGGTCTGATCGAAGCGCGCGTTCGCCGCCAGCGCGTTCGACTTGGCCTGCGCCTCGGCCGCGCGCATCGCCTCAGTGGTGCGCTGCTGCACCGGCACCTGGCGCTCTTCCTGTTCGGCGTCGGCGAGCGCCGCTTTCGCGGCCGATACCGAGCGCTTCAGCGCTTCGGCTCCCGCCTCGGCCGCCGCAACCGCGCGCCCGACGGCTTCCGCGTTCGCTTCGGCGGCGCGCTGGTTGGCGTGCGCGGATTCGAGATCGGTCTGGGCGCTCACCAGGTCCTGCGGAGGGTTGATATCGCGCTCGACCAGCGGCCGGATGCGATTGAAATTGTCCTGCGACTTGGCCACCGCGGCCTGCGTCTGCGCCACCTGCGCGCGGGCTTGCAGAAGCTGCGCGTGCGACTGCGCCACCTGCGCCTGGGCCTGCTGCAGCTGCGCCTCGCTCTGCGAAACCTGCGCTTCGGCCTGCGAAACCTTGGTCGGCAGGGTGTGCGTCAGCAGCTCGGTCTGCGCCACCGACTGCTGCGCGTTGGCGCGGGCCTGCGCGATCGCGTCGCGCGCGGCGCCCTGATCCGCGGCCAGCTCCTCCTGATCGAGCACCGCGATCAGGTCGCCCTGCTTCACCCACTGCCCGTCCTCCACCGCCAGCTTGACGATGCGGCCCGTGATCTTGCTGCTGACCACCACTTCATTGCCGTCGACGGTGCCGGTCAGCACCAGGGTCTGCGCGCGCGGGCGCTCATACCACCAGATCGCCGCGCCCGCTGCCAGCACCGCCAGGATGAGAATCACTCGTTTCATGCGGACCTCGCATTCCCATTACATTGTAGTCCAAATTATTGTGAATGCAAATGAATGCTTTTCTTCTCACCAGCAGCATAAACCCAACGCCGCCGGAATTCACTCTCGAACCGGCGAATGGCGAGCTTTAACGGGCGAATGACCGGCTATCCTTTCCCAATGCCGGAGCAAGCGCCGCAATCGCGCCTCGGGCGCCCTTGACATCGCCGGCTGTCTCTCTTATAGTAAGTTGTCTTAGTAAGAAAGCTATGCCTAAGAACGATGCCCTCCAGGGCTCGCTTGCGCTGCTGATCCTGAAGATCCTCGACCGGCGCGGGCCGCTG